>JAJDFU010000674.1 GCA_020528935.1 Saprospiraceae bacterium
CTGTTGCGGGGAAAACACTTGGATAGTACCGGTTCGTCTGGGGGGGTCACCATGTACGCTTTGGACCCCTTCCGTGTGCCGTGCCCCAAGCAGGACCCGCCAGTGCTGCCTTACCTGCATTACTAGGGTGCTAAGAACTGCGATCTGAAACTGGAAGTGGCCATACGCACGGCCGAAGGGCATGAAAAGACCGTATGCCGTTCCAACTTCCGGTACATGTATTGGAACATCTGCCAGCAGCTGGCACACCACACCGTCAACGGCTGCAACATCAATGTGGGCGATATGTACGCCTCGGGCACCATCAGCGGACCCACGGAGGAGGCTTTCGGCTCCATGCTGGAACTCACCTGGCGCGGCACCAAGCCCATCGCCATGCCCGACGGCAGCGAGCGCAAGTTCATCCAGGACGGCGACACGGTGATCCTGCGCGGTTATGGCAAGCGCGACGGCATACGCATCGGCTTTGGCGAAGCGACGGGCACGGTCCTGCCGGCAGCGGAATAGCGGGCGCAGGTCTCCGGCGAACGGGCTCGGTAAATCGATCCGGGAATTATTTTAGCTGCAAGCGCGACGCCCGCACTAAATCCTTCCGCAAGATTTGGGCCCCCTTCCGGTAAAGCGTATTTTAAGCCCGGATTAGCTGGGGGTGCCGGCGCGTTGCCGAAATAGCCCCTATAAACGGCCGATTACCATGGAAGAAAAACTCCAGTCCCTGCTGGAACGCATACGGGAAGAAGGCGTAGAAAAAGCGCGGGAAGAAGCAGACCGCCTGGTTCGGGAAGCCGAACGCAAAGCCGAACACATTCGGGGAGAAGCCGAACAGCAAGCCCGGCACATCCGCGAGCAGGCGGAGGCGGATGCCGAAAGCCACAAGCGCAATGTGGAAGCCGAGCTCAAGCTCTCCGCCGCCCAGGCCATCAGCGCCCTGGAGCAGAAGATCACCAATCTGGTTGCCGCCAAATCGCTGGGGAAGCCCACGGAAGAGGCCTTCGCCGATACCGGTTTCCTGAAGCGCCTCATCGAGCAGTTGATCGCCAAGTGGGAACCCACCGGCGAAGACGTTGCCCTGCAACTCGCTCCCGACCAGCAGGAGGAGTTGTACCGGTACGTGGATGAGCAAGTCCGAAAGGAACTGCAGAACGGGCTGGAGATCAATCCGGCCCCGGGCATGCGGAACGGCTTCCGCATCGGGCCGGCCGACGGGCGCTATGTCGTATCCTTCACCAGTGAGGATTTCAAGGCGTTTTTCACGGAGCACCTCCGCCCCCACATCAAAAACCTATTGTTCGACGAATAAGCTTCCCCATGCGCAACTACGGCATGCAGCAAAAGCAGTATTACTATCTGGTGGCCGGCCTGCCCGAGCTGTCGCTTTACCAGCCGCAGATGCCGTTTCCGGTTGCCGAATGGGTGGAAGAGCTGGAGCACCGGCTGCACGGAACCGAGCGGGCCGCGCTGGACCTCCTGCTGTTGCCGGCCGATCACGAAAACCTGCTGACCCTCCTGGCGGAAGGGGAGGTGCCGCACTGGGCGCCGCTCAGCCGCTATGAGCCCGAGTATTTTCTCGGCAGCCTGCGCGAGGGCTCCGGCCTGCCCCCCTACTTCCACAGCGCCTATGAGGCTTTCCGGGAAGAGGGCAGTGCCTTCCGGCGGTTGCCCTGGGCGCACCGCCTCACCGAAGGATACTACGACTATGCCCTGGCCGCCGGCAAAGGTTTTGTGTACGACTGGCTCCACTTTGATCGCGACCTGCGCAACCTGCTTGCGGGGTGGAATATGCGGCGCCACCACCTGTCCGACGCGTACCAGCTGGTAGGCGAAAACGAAGTGACGCGGGCCATTCGACAGTCGCAGGCCCGCGACTTCGGCCAGGGCCTGCGCTATCCACAGTGGGGCCGCTGGGTGCAGGATGCCGAAATTGACGATCTGGCCGAGCGCCACCAGAATACCAGCCGTCTGCGCTGGTCCTTTATCGACCAAGCGCTCACCTTTTCCTACTTTACAGCCGATGTGCTGCTGGGCTACCTGCTGAAGCTTCAGTTGATCGAAGAGCGCCTGCAGGCCGATGCCGAACAGGGACGGGCGCGTTTGGAAAAGTTCATTCATCAGCTCGCAGAAACCCATATACCGGAATGACAAAAGGCAAGACATACAGCACGGGGCGCGTTCGGGGCATCGTTTCCAACCTGGTAACCGTAGCTATAGAAGGGCCCGTCGGCCAGAACGAGATCTGTTTCATCCAACACGGCGACACCCCCCTGATGGCCGAGGTGATCCGGGTGGAGGGGCGCCGGGCCTTCGTGCAGGTGTTCGAAAGCACCCGCGGTCTTCAGCCGGGTATGGAGGTCACCTTCGCCGGCCACTTGCTGGAGGCCACCCTGGGGCCCGGCATATTGTCCCGCAACTACGACGGCCTCATGCACGACCTCAATACCATGACCGGCGTCTTTCTCAAACCCGGCGAATACACCTCCGCCCTCGACCTGGAGCGCCAATGGGCCTTCGAGCCCCTGGCCGAGGCGGGCCAAACGGTGCAGGCCGGCAGCTGGCTGGGCGAAGTGGACGAGAACGGCATCGCCCATAAGATCATGGTGCCTTTTCAGCTGGAGGGCACCTACGAACTCAAGTCCGTAGCCGCCTCCGGCGAATACCGGGTGGAGGACACCATCGCTACCCTGACGGATGAGCAGGGCAGCGAGGTCAGCGTGAGCATGCGGCAGAAGTTTCCCGTGAAAAAAGCCGTGCGGGCCTACCGCGACAAGCCCCGCCCCTACCGCCTGCTGGAGACCGGCGTGCGCACCATCGATACCCTGAACCCCATTGTGGAGGGGGGTACGGGCTTTATTCCCGGCCCTTTCGGCAGCGGGAAGACCGTCCTGCAGCAGGCCATCTCCCGGCAGGCCGAAGCCGATGTGGTGATCATCGCCGCCTGCGGCGAACGCGCCAACGAAGTGGTGGACCTGTTTGCGGAGTTCCCCGAACTGGACGACCCCTGGACCGGCCGCAAGCTGATGGAGCGCACCACCATCATTGCCAACACCTCCAACATGCCGGTGGCCGCCCGCGAAGCCTCCGTCTACACGGCGATGACCATCGCGGAGTACTACCGCTCCATGGGCCTGAAGGTGCTGCTGCTGGCCGACTCCACCTCCCGCTGGGCCCAGGCCCTGCGCGAGATGTCCAACCGGCTGGAAGAGCTGCCCGGCCCCGACGCCTTTCCCATGGACCTCTCGGCCATCATCTCCAACTTCTACTCCCGGGCCGGCACCGTAAACCTGCACAACGGGCAGACCGGCTCCATTACCTTCATCGGTACCGTATCGCCGGCAGGAGGTAACCTCAAGGAACCCGTCACCGAATCCACCAAAAAAGTGGCGCGCTGTTTCTACGCCCTCTCCCAGCAGCGGGCCGACAGCAAGCGCTATCCGGCCATTGACCCCATCGAGAGCTACTCCAAGTACCTGGAGTACCCGGAATTGCAGCGCACCCTCAATCAGGAGATCGATCCCGACTGGACCGACAAGGTCAATCAGCTGCGCAACCGGCTCATTCAGGGCAAGGAGGCGGCCGAGCAGATCAACATCCTGGGCGACGACGGCGTATCCATCGATACCCACCTCACCTTCTGGCGATCGGAGGTCATCGACGAGATCATCCTGCAGCAGAATGCCTTTGACGATGTGGATGCCCGCACGCCCATGGCCCGGCAGAAATATATGGCGGATAAGATCCTGGAGGTGGTCAAAACCCCCCTGGACTTCGAGCGCTATGAGGAAGTGAACCCTTACTTCAAGCGCGTGATCAATGCCCTGAAGCAGATGAACTACTCGGAATTCGAATCGGAAAAATTCAACAGGCACCTCGGGGAGTTGAAGGACATCCTCGGCGAGCGCGAACGCGAGCTTGAGGCCTAGAACACAAAAGCTATGACGAAAAAAGCCTTTCAGCGTATATACACCCAGGTCGACCAGATCACCAAGGCTACCTGTACGGTGCGGGCCGAGGGCGTGGGCTATGAGGAGTTGGCCGTGGTGAACGGCCGCCTGGCCCAGGTGGTGAAGATCCAGGAGCAGGAGATCACCCTGCAGGTATTCGGCGGCACCGAAGGCGTGCCCACCAATGCGGAAGTGGTCTTCCTGGGGCGTCCGCCGGCCCTCAAGGTGGGCGACACCCTGGCCGGGCGATTCTTCAATGCCTACGGCGACCCCATCGATCAGGGGCCGCCCATCGACGGGGAGGAGCGCGAGATCGGCGGGCCGGCCGTGAACCCCGTGCGGCGCAAGCAACCCTCGGAGCTGATCGCTACCGGCATTGCCGGCATCGACCTGAACAACACCCTGGTCACCGGCCAGAAGATCCCCTTCTTCGCCGATCCCGACCAGCCCTACAATCAGGTGATGGCCACGGTGGCCCTGCGCGCCAAGGCCGACCGCATTGTGCTGGGCGGCATGGGCCTCACCAATGACGACTACCTCTACTTCCGGCAGGTCTTCGAACAGGCCGGCGCCCTGCACCGCATCGTCAGTTTTATCAACACCACCGAAGATCCGCCCGTGGAGCGCCTGCTGGTGCCCGATATGGCCCTCACCGCCGCCGAGTACTTTGCCGTGGACAAGAACGAGAACGTACTGGTGCTGCTCACCGACATGACCCTCTACGCCGATGCCCTCAGCATCGTCTCCAACCGCATGGACCAGATCCCCTCCAAGGACAGCATGCCGGGCTCGCTCTACAGCGATCTGGCCCGCATCTACGAAAAGGCGGTGCAGTTTGCCGAGGGCGGCACCATCACCATCATTGCCGTGACCACCCTCTCGGGCGGCGATATCACCCACGCCATACCCGACAACACGGGCTACATCACCGAGGGGCAGCTCTTCCTGCGCCGCGATACGGACATCGGCAAGGTGATCGTAGACCCCTTCCGCAGCCTGTCGCGCCTCAAGCAGCTGGTGATCGGCAAAAAGACGCGCGAAGACCATCCCCAGGTGATGAACGCCGCCGTGCGCCTCTATGCCGATGCCGCCAATGCGCGCACCAAGCTCGAGAACGGCTTTGAGCTCACCGATTACGACGAACGGGCCCTGGCTTTTGCCAAAGCCTATGCCGATCAGCTGCTGGCCATCGATGTGAATATGGACACACAGGATATGCTGGACACGACCTGGAAGCTATTTGCCAATCACTTTTCCCTGGAGGAAGTGGGTATTAAAAAAGAATTGACAGACCGATTCTGGCCGGAAAACGTTCAAGCCTGATCCGCCATGGCCATTCGCTTTCAATACAACAAGACCTCGCTGCAGGCGCTGGAAAAACAGCTCAAGATCCGCCGGCAGGCCCTGCCCATCCTCAAGAACAAGGAGGCTGCCCTGCGCGTGGAGGTCAAAAAAGCCCGGCGGGAAGCGGAGGCAGTGCACCAGCGCCTGCAGGAATCCATCCAGGAACACGAAAACATGATCCACTTATGGAATACCTTTGATTTCGATTTGCTCGAGGTGGACCGAGTGGATGTCGCCGAGCGCAAGATCGCCGGTGTAAATACGCCGGTGCTGGAGAAGGTGCACTTCAACCGCACGCCCTTCAGCCTGTTCAACCGGCCGGCCTGGTATCCGGCCGGCCTGGAACTGCTGGAAGACTGGACCGGCCTGGAGCTCCGGTACCGCCTGATGGTCCGGCGCACCGAACTGCTGGAGCACGCCCGAAAAAAAACGACCCAGAAGGTCAACTTGTACGAAAAGGTACAGATTCCCGAGTACGAGGATGCCATCCGCCAGATCAAGCGCTATCTCGAAGACGAGGAAAACCTGGCCAAAGCCGCCCAGAAGATCGTAAAGAAACGCAAGGAAGAAGCCCGGCTATGATCGAACCCATGTACAAATACTACTTCCTGGTGCCGCAGGGCGATTACCTGCGGTTCCTCATGCGCTTGCGTCAGCTGGGCGTGCTGCACGTGAAAGGCAACGGCGGGGGCTTGCCATCCGACCTGCAGGACCGGCTGGAAGCCCAAAACCGGCTGCAACAGGTGCTGGATCTGCTGGCCAAGCGCGAAGTGCAGCCCCGGGATTGGACTGAAGAACTGCCCGAGGATGGGCTGGAGCTGATGAAGCGGTACGAAGACTGGAACGATAAGGTGGACGATCGCGAGCAGGAGATGGAGCAACTGGACAAACAGCTGGAGCAGTGGCGCCCCTGGGGCGATTTTTCCGGAAAGACGCTCGACGAGCTGGCCGATACCGGCCTGTACATTCACTTTTTCAGCTGCCCGGCCAAACGCTGGAAGCCCGGCTGGACGGCCGAATACCCCATCGCCTTTGTCGCCGAGGAAAACGGACAAGCCCACTTCATCTACCTGAGCCGCGAGGCCGAGCCGCCGGAGCTGCCCTTTGCCGATGCCTGGCCCCGGCCGGCCCAGGGTACCCGGGAAATGCGCGAACAACGCCGCCGGCTGGAAGACGAAAAAGCGGCCTGGAACGATCGCATCGATCAGCTGGCGGCCCATGGCATACCGGCCATGCAAGCCGCCCTGTACCGGCTGCAGGATCACCTGCAGTTTCGGGAGGTGGTCCACCACAGCCGGGAGGAAGCCGACGGCCACCTCATGCTGCTGGAAGGCTTTGTACCGGATTCCAGGCGGCAGGATCTGGAGGCCTTTCTGCACGATGCCAAGGTGCTCTTCCTGCGCGATCGCCCCAAACCCAAGGACAATCCGCCCGTCCTGCTGCGCAACTCGGGCTTCTCGCGCCTGTTCGAGCCCATCGGCGAACTCTTCTCCCTGCCCGATTATTCGGAGATGGACCTCACGCCCTACTTTGCCCCCTTTTTCATGATGTTCTTCGGCTTCTGCCTGGGCGATGCCGGCTACGGCCTGGTGATGGTGCTGGGAGCCACCATCTACCGCCGATGGGCCCGCGAAAGTTATCAGCCCATCCTCCGCCTCCTGCAGTGGCTGGGGCTGGCTACGGTGATCTTTGGTGCCCTCACGGGCACCTTCTTCGGCCTCAACCTGGTGGAGAACCCCATCCCCGGCCTCGAGGCGGCGCGCAACTTCATGCTGGACAGCAATCAGGCCTTCCAGCTGGCGCTGGTGCTGGGTATGGTGCAGATCCTCTTCGGCCTGGTGCTCAAAGCAGTGAACCAGGCCCGCCAGTACGGCTGGATGCACGGCATTGCGCCCGTTGGATGGATGATCCTGCTGCTGAGCCTGCTGGACATCGGCCTGCTCAAACAGCTGGACCCGGTGAGCACCTATACGGCCTGGGGCGGCGTGGCCCTGATCGTTTTGTTCAGCGACCCCGGCACGAGCCTGCCCGGCCGGGTGGGCAAGGGCCTGTGGGAGCTGTACGGCATCACGGGCTTTTTCGGCGATCTGCTCAGCTATATTCGCCTGTTTGCGCTGGGTATCTCCAGTGCCATCCTGGGCTATGTGGTCAACAACATCGCCTGGCAGATCAACCAGGGCGTGCCCTATGTGGGGCCGGTCTTGTTCGTGCTCTTCCTCCTCGTGGGGCACGGCGCCAACCTGCTGATCGCCTCGCTGGGGGCCTTTGTACACCCCATGCGCCTCACTTTTGTCGAATTTTACAAAAACGCCGGCTTCAAGGGCGGCGGTCGCAAATACGACCCGCTGCGCAAGCACGGCACGGAAACCTAAACCATAGCAAACCCAACACCACCATGAGCACGGGAATCATCTTAGCGTATCTGGGCATCGCCCTCATGATCGGTCTGGCCGGCGTAGGCAGCGCCATCGGCGTATCCATGGGCGGCAATGCCACCGTGGGCGCCCTCAAGAAAAACGACAAGGCCTTCGGCAGCTACATGCTGCTGAGCGCCATGCCCGGCACCCAGGGCCTCTACGGCTTTGCGGGCTTCTTCCTGGTCAATGCCTCCGGCATACTCACCGAGGACATCACGATGGTGCAGGGGATGGCCATCCTGGCAGCGGGCATCGCGCTGGGCCTGGTGTCCCTGATCTCTGCCATGCGGCAGGGGCAGATCTGCGCCAACGGCATCGCCAGCATCGGCTCGGGCCACGATGTGTTCGGCAAAACGCTGGTGCTGGCCGTATTCCCGGAGCTGTACGCCATCGTGGCCTTCGCCGCCACCTTCCTCATCAACGCCGGCCTGCAGTAACCGGCGGCCGGTACCGGCCGGACTTTTCGGTAACCGGAAACCGGCAACTTCATGGGTCAATTCGGATAAGCTGATTTTTTCGGCATGACCGGATATACTGGACTTCAAGTGCCGGGAGCTTTGCTCTTCTGTGCTGCTCATTTCCAGCGCCCGGTCCACAATAAATGGCCGCTCTCCCAGCGTTTCCCTCATCGTACGGACTTTAGCCGTAAACGCTTCGTTTTCTCAAATACCAAACACGCTTTCATGACAGCCACAACCCTACTGCTGCCCATGCTGCTGGTGTACAGCCTGGGGCAGCCTGCTCCCGTTTCCACACCGCCTTCCACCTTTTCCCAGGCCATCGAATCCTTCACCAGCGACCCCGCCCTGCGCGGCACGCGCGTCAGCGTCAGCGTAGTGGATGTAAAGACCAATACCCTGCTGGCCGGGTACAAATCCGACGAGGCCCTCATTCCGGCCTCTTCGCTCAAGGTGGTCACTACGGCCAGCGCGCTGGCCCTGCTGGGCGAGAACTTCCGCTACCGCACCGACCTGCTGATCGACGGTGCGGTGGAGAACGGCGTGCTCCGGGGCGACGTCATCCTCTTCGGCAGCGGCGATCCCACCCTGGGCTCCGGCCAATGGGATGCCGTACCCGATATGGATGCCGTACTCGACGCCTTCGTAGCGGCCATACAGCGGGAAGGGATCCAGCAGATCGACGGCTACGTGATCGGCGATGCCAGCTTCTTTGGCAACGACCCCACGGCCCCCAGCTGGGAAGAGAAAGACATGGGCAACTACTACGCCTGCGGCGCCTGGGGCCTCAACCTGAACGAAAATCTGTGCCGGGTGCACTTTCGCCAGCAGGCCCGCGTGGGCGGCAAGCCCATCCTGGAGGGGGTAGAGCCCGTGGTGCCCGGCCTGAAGCTGGATAATCGCGTAAGCCTGGCCGGCCGCAATACCGGCGACGAGGCCTACATCCACGGCAAACCCCGCCAGTACAACCGCTACATCACCGGCACCATCCCGGCCGGCAACGGCCGCTTCACCATCAAGGGATCCCTACCCGATCCGCCGGCCTTTGCGGCCCATCACCTGCGCGAGCGGCTCATTGCCCGGGGCATTACCGTGGGCAAAAAGGCGGTGAACAAGGAGGAATTGCTGCTCACCGGCTATGCCGGCCAGAATGCCAAAAAGCGCATCCACCGCATCGAGTCGCCCATACTGCGGGGCATCATCACCGAGGCCAACCTGTACAGCAACAACCTCTACTGCGAGGCCCTGCTGCGCACGGTGGGCCGCATGAAGCAGGGGCAGGGCACCCGCGCCGGCGGCCAGAAGGCCATCCGGCAGCTGTGGGAAGGCCGCGGCCTCTCCTTTCAGGGCATGGCCATAGAGGACGGCAGCGGACTGTCCAAAATGAACCGCGTGAGCTCCCGCTTCCTGGCCTCCGTGATGCGCAAGGTGGCGGTAGACGACCAGCTCTTTTCCACCTTCCTGGCCAGCCTGCCCAAGGCGGGGCAGTCGGGCACCCTGTCCAACCGCCTGCGCAATACGGCAGCCGTGGGCAAGCTGTGGGCCAAGAGCGGCGCCATCGAAGGGGTACGATCCTACACCGGCTTTGCCCGCCTGGACAACGGCAACTGGATCTCCTTCTCGGTACTGGTGAACAACATACCCGAGGAGCGCGAAAACGCCGTGCGCAGCAAGATGGACCAGCTCATGCTGGCATTCTGCGAATAGGGGGGCCATGGCGTCCGTACATCCGCCGTGTAATTCACTGCAACAATGGCCACTGAGCAGGGTGCTTCCGGTCATGACGGGCGCTTCGCTCGCCCCTTTATTCCGGGGGCAGGCTTCCCGGCTTGGCACAAGACGGGCTTTGGCGTATTTTTGAGCACGATACGAAACCCCGCCCACCCATGCGTGCATTGCCCGTCTTGGCCTTTTTCTTTTTCATTGTCCTTTTGTCCTGTACGCCCGAAAGCGACCGGAAAGCAGCCGGCGGCTCTTCTCCAACGCCTTCGGGTCCGAAGGGGCCCTCTCCGGGCATGGCCGAAGACTACCGATACACCAACCGGGTAGTTTGGCAGAAGCCGGACGTGGTTATCGATATGCTGGGCGACCTCAGCGAACAGGTGGTAGCCGATATCGGTGCCGGCACCGGCTTTTTTACCGTGCGCCTGGCCCGCAAGGCCAAAAAGGTGATCGCCATCGACATCGACCAGCGCTTTATCGATCATCTGGATAGCGTGCGCCTGTACGAGCTGCCGGAAGCCTACCAGTCGCGCATGGAGACCCGCCTGGCCGACCCGGACGACCCCAACCTGGTGCAGGACGAGGCCGACCTCATTCTCATCGTGAATACCTACATCTACCTGCGCGACCGGGTGGAATACCTCCGCCACCTGCGCGAGGTGCTGCCCGAAGGCGGCCGGCTGCTGCTGGTGGATTTCAAGAAAAAGCGCACCACCATCGGTCCGCCCAACGCCATTCGCATCCCCCTCTTTCAGGCCGAGCAGGAAATGTATGAAGCCGGCTTTTCCTCCGTAGAGACCAACGATACGGCACTGGATTATCAGTACATCATCCTGGCGACGAAGTAGGGATGGGTTACCGTTCTGCCCGTATCGGGCGAGGTACAACGCCAGGCTAAAAGCTCCTTCAGCCCCTATTTCTTCAGGGCATGCATGCGCACCTCCTGTTCCTGCACGATGTTCATCGTCGGGGTACCGTTGAAGTTCTGCACCGTGCCCTTGAAGCACACCTGCTGGTGCAGCAGTTCCTTCTCGGGCTGGTAACTGAAATTGACGAGGTCTTTCTTTTTGATGAACACGGAAAAGACCTGATTGGGAAACTGCTTGTCTACATTCATCCACAGGTTGCCGCTTCGGCTGCGGCGGGTACTCACCACCGTTCCGCACACCTCGATCTCTTCGCCGCTGCCCATGTAGCGCCTGGCCTGGATGGTGTTGAAGTGGTTGCGGGGCAGGTCCGGCGGATAGAGGGGTTCCACATCGCCGGCCTTGAGTTCGGGGAACCAGACCGGTGCCTCGAAGCTGCCCTCCAGGGCTGCCTGCACCTCCGCCGGCAGGGCGGAAAAGAAATCCAGGCCCGTGCGGCGTTCCACCTCGTCGATGGGCATGGCGAAGGTCTCCAGCGGATAGGTCACCTTCTGATGGGGCAGCACGAAGCCGATGCCGCGGCGGTTTTGCAGGTCCAGCGCCACCTTGAAATAGTATTCGGGTATGCTCACCCCATTGGGGCTGCGCTCCACTTTGGGCAGGTCGTCGGTGAGGATGGGGCCGGTGACCACGTACAGCTGGCTTTCGGGAAAGCGGAACACATAGCCCCGCAGGAAGGATTCCAGATCGGCCCAGGCCTCGCGATTGAATTCCGGCCGCTGGGGCGACATGTTGGAGTAGAAATAGGACTCGGACAGGGCGGTTTGCGACCAGCGAAAATCGGCCGAGGGAGCCAGGTGGCCGCGGTCGTAGCCGTAGCCGTCGTATTCGTAGGTGCTGTCGGGCTGAAGGAACTTGAGGAAGTAATCTTCCTCCACGGCCGTTCCGGTAGGCACCAGCGGATCGGGCCGAAAATCGTTGGAGCGGAAGACGGTGCCCTCGATGATGTCGGGTGTGATGATGTGGGCCACCCAGCGGGCCTGCTCGTGGGCCTCGTCGTATGCCAGGAAGAAGGCCTGGTGTTCGATGTAGCTGGAGGAGGGCAGCCCCACAGACCTCAGGTCGCGGCGAACGCGCTGCAGCTTGAGTTCCTCGAGCTGCCGGTCGAGCTCGCTTTGCCGTTGTTTCAGGGCTTGGATGGAGGTGGCCACAGTTTGGCTCTGCCGATCGGGAACCTACGCGCCAAGGCAAAATCCGCTCAGCAGGAGGCAAAGCAGCAGGGATTTTTTCATGGAGGCGGGCTAGTAAAACAGTCCG
>JAJDFU010000082.1:0-15729 GCA_020528935.1 Saprospiraceae bacterium
TCCTTGTCCTGTCCGTCCCATGAAGAGGGCACTCCGCCCTTCTTTGGGTCCTGGCAGCAGATGTATGTGTTTGTGCTCGTGCTTCATGCCCTGATCATTTTTTTGTTCTGGTTATTCACCCGAACCTATTCCTAGCTATGCACACGGTTGACTGGATGGTAATGTTGGGCACCCTGTTGGCCATTGTTGCCTACGGGGTTTGGAAAACGCGTCACGTTCGATCCGTGCAGAGCTATCTGCTCGGGGATCGCGACCTTCCCTGGTGGACGATCGGCCTGAGCATTATGGCAACCCAGGCCAGCGCCATTACCTTCCTGTCCACCCCCGGGCAGGCCTATTTTGACGGTATGCGCTTTGCGCAGTTCTACTTCGGCCTTCCCATCGCGATGGTCGTGCTGAGCGTATTCGTACTGCCCATTTACTACCGGCTCAAGGTGTACACGGCTTACGAGTATCTGGAAAACCGATTCGACCGCCGCACGCGCACGCTCACCGCCGTGCTTTTTCTGGTGCAGCGCGGGCTGGCGGCCGGCCTTACGATCTATGCGCCGGCCATCATCCTGTCTACCATTTTGCAGTGGCCCCTGACGGTCACCACGCTCTTTATCGGCCTGTTGGTGATCATTTATACGGTAGCCGGGGGTACCAAGGCTGTGAGTGTGACCCAGAAGCAACAGATGATCGTCATCCTCACCGGCATGTTTATCGCTGCCCTTTTGCTGGTGTGGCAATTGCCCGGGGAGGTGCAATTTGGCGATGCGGTAGGCATAGCGGGCAAGCTGGGCAAGCTCAATGTGGTGAGCTTTGAATTCGACCTGTCGGATCGCTACAACTTCTGGTCGGGCATGCTCGGCGGGGTATTTCTTTTCCTTTCCTACTTCGGCACGGACCAAAGCCAGGTACAGCGCTATCTGTCGGGCAAGTCGCTGACCGAAAGTCGCCTGGGGCTGTTGTTCAACGGCATCCTCAAGGTGCCCATGCAGTTTCTGGTCCTGTTTGTCGGCATTCTGGTCTTCGTATTCTTCCAGTTTCAGAAGCCCCCTCTGCATTTCAACTCCGCCAATGTGGAGAAGCTGGAAGTCTCTGAGCTGGCCGAAGAATACGCCGGCCTGGAACAGCAGTACGAAGTGATCTTCGCGCAGCGCCGGCAGGAGATCCAATCGCTGATGGAGGCCGTTCGGGAGGAAGACGATGCTGCCGTCCGCGCCAGCCAGGCGCGCCTCTCCGGGCTGGAAAATCAGGTGGAAGATCTTCGCAAAGAAACCGTTGAATTGATCGAAGCGGACGACCCGCTGGCCAAAACGAACGACATGGACTACGTTTTCATCACGTTCGTGGTCAATTACCTGCCCATTGGATTGGTGGGTTTATTGCTGGCCGTCATCTTCTCGGCGGCCATGTCCTCTACGGCTTCGGAACTCAACGCCCTGGCTACGACCACCGTCGTGGACATTTATCGCCGCTCTTTCGTCCGGGATCAGAGCGATCGCCACTACCTCAACGCCTCCAAGCTTTTTACCATCCTGTGGGGCGTGATCGCGCTCATCTTCGCCGCCACGGCCGATCTGTTCGAAAACCTGATCCAGGCCGTCAACATCATCGGATCGCTGTTTTACGGGGTGATCCTGGGCGTGTTTATGGTGGCTTTCTTCATGAAGTGGATCGGGGCGAGGGCCGTCTTCCCGGCGGCTGTGCTGGGGGAGCTGATCGTGTTGGCGCTGTTCCTGCTCAATCGCTTTGAGCCGGAAATTAGCCTGTTTGGCTATACCTTCGTGCTCAAGATCGCCTACCTGTGGCTCAACCTCATAGGCTGTGTGCTGGTCATGCTGCTGAGCTGGCTTTTTCAGAGCAGCCAGCGGCCAGCGGCCAGCGGCTAATCGCCGGCCAGTAAAAAACTGATCTTCCAATCCGTCTCTCCCGTCCGGTAAAAACCGATGCGATAGCCGATGGGGGAATACACGTACTTTCCCCAAACGTAGCCGCTGTCCTGGTCAGCGGTTCGCACCTCGACCCAGGGATAGGTCTCGCCGGAGATCGAGGTAGAATCGGCAGTGCGGTCCAGTAATGCCACCAGTTCGTAAGAAAGCGATTGCCGGATGCGGCTGTTCAGCTCGGGGCGCTCGCGCAGGCGCACGCCTTCGCCGGTGATCGCTACATGCTGAAAGGCATCCAGGTCGTCGGGCCAGCGACTGAATACATAAGGTGCAGTAAAGGCCTGGCCGTTTTCGGAGAAGGTGCCTCCCATGGCCAGAAGCCGCTCCAATACGGACCATACCCTCGACCTGGCAATGTTCTGCTCCGAATCCAGGGACCAGACCTTGACAAAATCCGCAACGCCCTGTCCGCCACCGAAGTCCACCTTGACCTCTTCGTCCAGCATATCCAGAAGAGCAAACGCATCTTTCCGGGTAACGGCTTCGCGCAGGCGCTCGCGAAAAACGAAAAAAAGCGTGTCGCGAGGCGCCTCATCTACGGGATGGAGTTTGCCGGCTTCTTCGTAGGGCCAGGCCGGTGGCCAGTCTGTCCGGGCCTCGTAGTATCGCTGATAGGCCAAGGGAAGGTCGAGGGTGTCCGACCAGTTCGCGCCGGAAGGCTCGGAAGGGGTCTGCCGTTGGTTGGCGTTCGAGTCGCAGCCGGTGCACAGGAGTGCGACGAACAGGCTGGCCGGGATGAGCAGGCTTTGGGTATACGACATAGGAGGCAATCGGCTGTTGGAGGTTTTTCCACGAAATAGTGTAAAACCCTCCATATACACTTGAAAAATAATACCACTTCCGTTTGGGTTGATCGAACCATCGAACCCTTACGGAAGCGGTGTGCGACATTTCATTTTTTAAACGGTGTTAATCTACAAAAGATTTGCCTTCAGGCCGGGCAAAGAACTGCTCGAAGAAGAGCAGTTGATGGGGCAGGGCGCTGCGCCAATAGGCCCAATCGTGCTTTCCCGGAGCGACCTGGAAGGTGTGGGGAACGCCCGCCTGCTTCAGCGCCTGGTGCCATTCCAGGTTTTCGGGCAGGAAGGGGTCGTTCAGGCCGCAGTCGAAATATAGGGCGAGCTCGAGCGTGTCCAGGCGGTGGAGCTGATAACGGATGGAATGCGCGCGGTAGCGATCCTTCTGGTAGGAGCCCAGCACGGCCTCCAATCCGTATTTCCGGCGGTGCCGGCTGAGGTCCATGACACCGCTCATGCTGCCTGCGGCGCCGAAAAGCCGCGGGTGTTGAATGGCGAGCCAGTAGGCGCCGTGACCGCCCATACTCAGGCCGCTCACGGCCCGGGAGGCCCGCTCCGGGCGCGTGCGAAAGGTCCCATCCACATACGGGATGGGCTCCCGGGTCAGGAAGCCGGCCATCCGGGAGGTGGAATCAACCGGGCTGTCGATGTACCAGGAATCGTGCAGGCCGTCCGGGCAAACCAGGATGAACGAGCTCGTGCCGACCCAGTTGCGGATTTCGGGAATGCGTTCGGTCCAGTTGGTAAAGTGCCCGCCATAGCCGTGCAGCAGGTACAGCACCGGAAAGCGGCGAGCCGTATCGGCGGCATAGTCAGGCGGCAACAATACCAGGGCTTCCATGGGCCGGTGGAGGGCATCGGAGGAAATGCGGACCACCACTTCCCGGACCGTATGGGGCCGTGCGGCTTTCGGCTCGGGGCTGCAAGCCAGGGCGCCCAGGCCGAGCAGCAGCGCGGTCATCAGCGGCAGGCGATACATGGGCCGGGCTTAAGAGGTGCGTTCTTTGCGCGAGCCGGCTACGGCCTGCCTGACCAGCTCGTCCGCTGCTACATGCGGCATGGTGATGCGCAACCTTTCTTCGCGCTCCATGGCGCGTCGGGCGCTGAAGAGGGCGTGGGGATTCCGGGCCCAGCTGCGGCGGGCAATGCCGTTGTTCACATCCCAATGCAGCATACCCTGAAGCCGGTCCTCCGCTTCGGGCGTGCCGTCCAGTACCAGGCCGAAACCGCCGTTGATCACTTCGCCCCAGCCTACACCGCCGCCATTGTGCAGGCTCACCCAGGTCGCTCCCCGGAAGCTGTCGCCTATGACGTTGTGTACGGCCATATCTGCCGTAAACCGGCTGCCATCGCGTATGTTGGCCGTCTCGCGATAGGGGGAGTCCGTACCGGATACGTCGTGGTGATCCCGCCCCAGCACTATGGGGGCGCTGATGCGGCCATCGGCTATTGCCTGATTGAACGCCCGGGCGATGCGTATGCGCCCTTCGGCATCGGCATAGAGGATGCGGGCACGGGAGCCTACCTCGGGGACGTTCTCGCGGGCGGTGCGTATCCAGGCGAGGTTGTCGCGGATCTGGCTGTGAATCTCCGGCGGTGCTTCTTCCAGCATGGCCTCGAGCACTTCGGCGGCGATGGCGTCCGTCCGTTGCAGGTCGGTCTCTTCTCCGGAGGTGCACACCCAGCGGAAAGGACCGAAGCCGAAGTCGAAGCAGAGTGGGCCCATGATGTCCTCCACATAGGAGGGATACTTGTAGCGCCCGCGCGATTTGTCCGCCCAGATGTCGGTTCCGGCCTTGCCGGCTTCAAAGAGAAAGGCATTGCCGTAATCCCAGAAGTACATGCCGCGTTCGGCCATGGCGTTCACGGCTTTCACGTGCCGACGCAGGGTGCTTTTCACCTCCGTCATGAAGCGGACCTTGTCCTCGGCCAGCAGGGCTTTGGCCTCGGCAAAGCTGTATCCGCAGGGGCAATAGCCCAGGTCGTCGATGTTGTGCAGGGACGTTTGATCGGAGCCCAGCTCGATCTGTACCTTTTTTTCCACCAGCATTTCCCAGAGCTCCACCACATTGCCGGCGTAGACGAGGGCTACGGCTTCCCGCTTACGACGGGCTTCCTCCAGCCGGACGAGCAACTCCGGTAGGCGGTGATACACGTGCTCCTCCCGGATGTAGCCGTCGGCCAGGCGCTGCTGTATGGCATCGGGATCCACCTCGGCGATCACGCCAACCGCGCCGGCTACGACGGCGGCCACCGCCTGAGCCCCCGACATACCGCCCAGGCCGGAGGTGACGTAGACCTTGCCTCGAAGGTCGTCCTCGCCCAGTGCCTTGAGCCGGCCGGCATTGAGCAGGGTGATGGTGGTGCCGTGTACAATGCCCTGGGGGCCGATGTACATAAAGGAGCCGGCGGTCATCTGGCCGTAGGAGGTCACGCCGAGCGCCACATACTTGTTCCAGTCGGCCTTGCTGGAGTAATTGGGGATCATCATGCCGTTGGTCAGAACGACGCGCGGGGCTGCGGGATGCGATGGGAAAAGCCCCAGGGGGTGGCCGGAATACAACACGAGTGTTTGCTCGTCCGTCATTTCGGACAAATACTGCATGGTGAGCAGGTACTGGGCCCAGTTCTGGAATACCGCACCGTTGCCGCCGTAGGTGATCAGTTCGTGCGGGTGCTTGGCTACCCGGGGGTCCAGATTGTTCTGTATCATGAGCATGATGGCGGCGGCCTGCCGGCTACGGTGCGGATACTCCCGGATGGAGCGGGCATGCATGGGGTAATCGGGCCGAAAGCGATACATGTAGATGCGGCCGTAAGCCTCCAACTCCCGGGCAAATTCGGGAGCCAGCACTTCGTGATGGCGAGGATGCACATACCGCAACGCATTTTTGACGGCCAGCTGTTTTTCTTCCTCGCTGAGCACGTCCTCGATCATGCGTTTGGGGGCATGGCTCACATTGGGGTCGCGAGGCTTGGGCTCTGGCAAGTCTGCCGGAATGCCCTGGCGAATGGCTTGCTGAAACGGATTCATGAAAAAGGGTATTCTTTTTTAAGCGCGTATTCAAGGTTTCAAGGATAAAATGCCACTGACGAATATGACATTTTATCCTTGAAACCGAATAAGAAAAAACGGCCTGCCGGGGAATGTTCCGGCAGGCCGTTTTGCTCCTTTGCTCAGGCGTCGGCACCTCAGGGTGCTGAAACGTCCACCGGTTGATTGTTCTTCTTCTCGGGAAGGGTGCCCAGGATGTAGTCCCACAGCGGAGAACTCACACCGAAGAATACGGTGTCGTCCTGATAGTGGTGAATGGCGTGATTGGTCCACAGCGGCTTGAGGAATTTGAAGGGCGGCCGAAAAATGTGGACCGAATAATGCACGAGCAGGTAGAACGCGTAGCCCACCATAAAACCGGCCAGAAAGGAAAAGGAGTACTTGTCCAGGATGAGTTCGAACAAGAACAGCAGGATCGTGCCGATGGCTACGCTCATGACCGGAGGCATTGCCAGGCGCTGTTTGTCCTTGGGGTAGTCGTGGTGGATGCCGTGAAATTTGTAGGCGATCTCTTTGCGCTTTTCCGTGGTGGGTTCCAGGTGGTAGAAGCGCATGTGCACCTGATACTCCACAAAGGTGAACACAAACCAGCCGGTAAAGAAAATGCCTACGGTTGTCAGCAGGCTCAGATCCGTAGCGACCCGGGTATAGTAAAGGAGGCCGGCAGCGTACACGAAAAAGAACCCCACGGGTATAGCAATATGGGTTCGCGTAAACATATCCAGCCACTTGTTGGCAAAGATGGGGGGCGACTCGTTTTTGTTGGACTTGAAATTTTTCTGGCTTCTCATGTCATGTGATTTTCCAAAACTCAAAAATAGGGAACGCGCAGGAGAACGCCCTAGATCTTAAGGGTTTGGCGCAGGTAGCGCTTGTACTTGATCCGATAGGTGCGGTAGATGCGCCGGAAGTTGTAGTTGGAGACCAGCACGGGGTCCATGTTGCCGTTGAGGAAGCCCTGCTGTTTCATCCATTCGTCGTTGTAGATTTTGCCCAGGTAGCGGGTGCCGTGATCGGGAAAAAGAACTACTACCACATCGGTGGGCTTGAGGCGGTCTTTGATCTGGAAGACGCACTGCAGGGCCGAACCGCTGGAGTAGCCCAGCAGCAATCCTTCCTTTCTGGCCAACTGGCGAGCCCGGGTGGCGCTGCTCCGGTCGGTGACCTTTATGAAGTCGTCTATGAGATCGAAGTTTACGTTGTCCGGAATGATGGTCTTGCCCAGGCCTTCCACCTTGTAGGAAAAGATCTCGTTCTTGTCGAAGATCCCCGTAGCCCAGTATTTCTGAAGGACCGAGCCGTAGGCATCCACGCCGATGACCTGAATGTCGGGGTTTTGTTCCTTGAGGTAGCGAGCAGTGCCGGAAAGGGAGCCGCCGGTGCCGGCACAGCAAACGTAGTGCGTGATCTTGCCCTGGGTCTGACGCCAGATCTCAGGGCCGGTCGTTCGATAGTGAGCTTCCTGATTGTTGAGGTTGAAGTTCTGCCCCAGGTAATAGGAATTGGGAATTTCCATGGCCAGCTGCTCGGCGCGGGAGTAGTAGGAGCGGGGATCCTCGGGCTCTACATCGGCCGGGCAAACGACGACCTCGGCACCCAGAGCCCGCAGGAGGGCGAGTTTTTCCCGGCCGGCCTTGCTGGTTACGGTGAGCACGCATTGGTATCCCTTCAGCGCACTGACCATGGCCAGGCTGTAACCGGTATTGCCGGAGGTCGCCTCAATGACCGTTCCTCCGGGCTTGAGCTTTCCGCTGCGCTCGGCCTCTTCAATCATGTACAGGGCAATGCGATCCTTGGCGGAATGGCCGGGGTTGAAGGCCTCTACCTTGCCGAACACTTGAGCCTGGATTGGCTTCGTAACGCGGTTCAGCCTAATGAGAGGCGTATTTCCTATGGTTCCCAACACATTTTCGTAGTGCATACTCATGAGTATTGGTTTTTGTGCTGTTGTTTTCGTTTGAGTCGTCCGATGGGGTCAGGGAATACGCGTGATAAAGGTAGTTTTTCCGTTTCGAGGGCAGAAAGCCCGTGCAAAGGTAAACTTTTGGGGATTGCCGGAGCTGAAAGCCCCGAACGCGCAGATGGAGAAGATTTTCACGGTGCAATATTACTAAGCAGGGGGTAAAAATAAAAAAATTAACTATCCTTGCGGTCGGGAAACGTGCAGCCATGTTTTTTTAAACAGTTAATAATGAATGCTTTAGCAGAATGAGTCGGCCATTGCCGGCGCTTTCCTGCGCGCGGCGGCACCAAACCAAAAAACCCGACAAAAGATCATGGCAAGCGCCGGTTCTACGCTTAAGGTACGGCTTATTCTCTACGATAAAGGGCGGATCCTGCTCCTGCGCCAGACCAAACCCAACGGTGGTAACTACACCCTGGTAGGCGGAAATGTGGAAGCCCACGAATTCGCGCGGGAAAGCCTGATCCGGGAGAGTTATGAGGAGGCGGGCATCATCCTGCGGCCAGATGACCTCCAGCTGGTACACGTTCTGCACAAACGTCTGAAGCGCGGTGCGCACCGCACCACGCTCTATTTCAAGGCCTATCGTTGGGAGGGCGAACTCAAGGCCCGGGAGAAGAAGAAGTTCAGAGAAGCCGAGTGGTTTTCCCTCGACCACCTGCCCAAAAATCTGACCACGACCGTCCGCCATGTACTGGAGGAATACCGGGCCGGCAGTTTTTACTCTCAGATGATCAAGTAATACTGTTTATACGGACGACGAAATGGCTTGCGAACCCTTTCGTACCCTGTCCTGACATCCGCAGGATCGTCATGGATCAGCATTCCCCATTGCGCAGGGTTTGGGGTAGTGAAAACGCCCAAACCACTTCGCAACGGGTATAAAAACCAACGGTGGCATATCGCTTCCGTTTGGGTTCGATCAACCCCTAAGGAAGCGGTATTATTTTTCCTGCCGACAACAAAGGGGCTGGGCGCGCCCAAGCCTCTTTGACAGCAGCGTAAGCGCGCATGCACGGTTTTCATGCCTCTGAAGAATAGCGCATTCCCGGCTGCCGTCAGGCAGGTTACCCCATAACGGGAAATTGGGTCCTGACTACCGTTGCGTTGCAAAATCGGCCATGCCCGGCCTCACGTTAAAACCGGTATTAGGGGTCGTTCCGCTTGACGAGCCGGACGTTTCCCTCCTCTCCGCATGGCCTGGAGCAATCCTTTTCGGCTCCGGCGGCTGGGGCTACGCGGACGAAAGCGCCCGTCTTCTGGCAATAATCTACCTCCTGATAGGAAACCGTCCGGCTGGTTGCGCATACGGTCTTGCGCACATAACTCACCCGGCCGGTGTGAGGATCGGTACGCATTTCAATATCGGGATCCTGGGTGGCGGCGCGGGCCGCCGCGGATTTGGTGCAGGTTCGTGCGCAGTCCCGGCGAGCGGAGGTGGCATCGGGACATTGGGCCTGAGCGCTCACCAGGCCGGCAAAACAAAGTACGGCAAGTATGGGAAGTAGCTTTTGCATGATTTTGAAAATGCGTGAACAGTAAAATATGCTTCTAAAGCCGAAAGATAAGCGTAGCTGCCCTTTTGTCCAGCTCAGCGGATTTAAAATTTTCTTAAAGTAGCCCGCCGGTGCAACGGTCGTGCCGGCGCTTGGCGGGGGAGTGGGGCGGCACGATTTGCGGAAGCCGGGCAGTTTCGCTATTTTTCAGGGGTTAAACCCATTTATGCCCCAAAATGGCCAGAGTCCCTCTGTTCCTGCTCTGTGTTTTCACCGTCTGGAATTGCAACCGCAGCACCTATACCTACGACCAACTGCCGCCCCAGCTCGTTCGTTTTGGCACAGGCGGCGGATTCTCGGGGGAGGTGCGCACTTACACACTCCTGGAGAACGGTCAGTTGTTCCTGGAGAGCAGCCTGCGGAGCGGCACCGCCGATGAGCTGTCGCCACTGAAGAGAAAAAGAGCCGGTCAGCTCTTTGAGGCGGCCGGTAAAGCGGCCTGTACCGAAGTGCTCCTGCCGGCCAATCGATATGCTTTTCTGTACCGCTTTTCCCCATCCGACACCTGCCGGTGGATGTGGCCCGCCGATCAGCAAGCCCCCGATCCGGCTGTTGAAGCCGCTTACCGGCAACTCCGGAAAGCAGTCCCCTGACACCATTTGTTCACTCCAACAATACGCATCATGAGAACCTTTTACCCTTTGGTCTTTTTTTTCCTGCTGACCGCACCGTGGGCCCTTGCTCAGATGAAGAGCTTTTCCCCGCCGGCGCCGGATGCGCCGGTGGTCACCGAAGAAGATACGCGGATACAGCTTACCGGCTACCGCCCCGGCGTACCGGCAGCGGCACAGGCCCTGACCGGCCCGTCTTACCGGCCCATACCCGCGCTGCCCATGCCTTCGGCGGGCGTGACGGCGGTTCAGGCCCTCCACGATGACGATACCGGGCGCCCCATCTTCATTCGCGCGCACGCCCGGGAGCTTCCGGCCGTATCCAAGGGGCGCTCTGCAGAAGAGGAGAAAGCCTACGCCTACCTGGAGGCCCTGGCCCCGCTGCTGGAGTTGGACCAACCCGCCCGGCAGTTCGAGATCCGACGGGTGCAGATGGACGAACTCGGCATGACCCACCTGCGCATGCAGCAGTACTGGCAGGGCATACCCGTTTACGGCGGCGAGCTGATCGTGCACCTGCGGGACGGAGAACCCGAAATGGTGAACGGCCGGTACTTTCCCCGCCCGAAGCTGACGGAGCTCCAGCCGCAATGGAGCCGGGAAGCGGCCGTCCGGAAGGTACGGACCGACCTGGCTGAGCGGACCACCGTGCGGGACCTGCAGCGCCAGGAACGGCAGATCATGGATCGCGAAGCCGTGCAGGCCGAACTGGTTATCTATCACGCCAAAGGCAAGCAGGAGAAGGAACACCTGGCCTGGCATGTGGACATTTACCCCAACTTTGCCGAAAACTGGCACTATTTTGTGGATGCCCGGACCGGCGAAGTACTCAATTCCTACAACGCCATCTGCCAGGTACACCACCATCGGGCTGTCGATCCCCTCGATGGTCCGGCTACGGCCACTGCCACCGACCTGAGCGGGCAAACCCGCACCATCAACACCTATGAGCTCGGCGGACAGTACATCATGCTGGATGCCAGTCGCGACATGTTCAATGCGGCGGCCTCCGATATTCCCAATGAGCCGGTAGGTGCCATTTTCACCCTGGATGCCAACAACACCTCGCCTTTTGGCAGCGGCAGCTTTCAGGCCGGCCTCATCAGCTCGCCCAACAACAGCTGGAACAACCCCAATGCCGTATCCGCGCACTACAACGCGGGCAAATCCTACGAGTACTTCCGCAATACCTTCAACCGGAACTCCATCAACGGGCAGGGCGGCACCATCTACTCTTTTATCAACGTGACAGAAGACAACGGCCAGGCCATGGACAATGCCTTCTGGAACGGCTGGGGGATGTTCTACGGCAATGGCAACTTCGCCTTCACCCAGCCCCTGGCCCGCTCCCTGGATGTGGCCGGCCACGAAATGTCGCACGGCGTCATTCAGAATACGGCCAATCTGGAGTACCAGAATGAATCCGGTGCCCTGAATGAGTCCTTTGCCGACGTCTTCGGCGTGATGATCGACCGGGACGACTGGCAGCTGGGCGAGGGGATATCCAATACGCAGGTATTTCCCACGGGCTTCCTGCGCGATATGTCCAACCCCAACAACGGCGGCAGCAGCCTCAGCGACAACGGCTGGCAGCCCGCAAATGTATCCGAGCAGTACTTCGGCTCGCAGGACAATGGCGGCGTACACATCAACAGCGGCATACCCAACTACGCCTACTACCTCTTCGCCACCAATCCCAACGTGGGCAAGGACAAGGCGGAACAGGTGTTCTACCGGGCGCTGACCACCTATCTCGTTCGCTCCTCGCAATTCGTGGATTTGCGTGCTGCCGTGGTGCAGTCCTGTCAGGATCTGTACGGCCAGGCCGAAGTGGATGCCGCCCGGGCGGCCTTTGATCAGGTGGGCATCGAGGGCGAGGGCGACAACGATTACGAAGAGGATCTGCCCCAGAATCCCGGCCAGGATTACATCCTGTTCGCCAATTTCCCGACGGAAGACCTTTTTATAGCCACTCCGCAGGGCGAACTGATCTTCGATCCCCTGGTGACCGGCGGGATCTTCAACCGGCCGTCCGTTACGGACGACGGCAGCTATGTGGTTGCCGTGGGCCAGGACAAGCACATCTACGGCATTGCCATCGACTGGAACAACCTGGAGATTGGCGTGGAGCAGCTTTCCACTTCGCCCATCTGGGGGAATGCCGCTATTGCGAAGGACGGCCGCCGGCTGGCTGCCGTGGCGGATCCCGGCGAGGCGCCCGATTTCGGGCCCTTTATCTTTGTGTTTGACCTGGAGCGCGGCGAGCAGCAGGATTTCCAACTGACCAATCCCACCTATACCGATCCCGACCTGTCCGACGGCCTGTCTACCGCCAATGTGATCGGGGCGGACTTTCTGGAGTTTGACAATACGGGAGAGTATCTGATCTACGATGCCCAGAGCGCGGTATCCACTCAGTTTGGGGCCAATTTCGAATATTGGGACATCGGCCTCATCCGGGTGTGGGACAATGCATCCAACCAATTCGGCGACGGTTTCATCGACCGGGTGTTTGCCAATATACCCGAGAACGCGAGCCTGGCCAACCCCACTTTCGCCAAAAACTCGCCTTACGTCATTGCCTTTGACTTTTTCAATGCGCAGACCGGCGAGTTCTTCCTGCTCACGGCCAATATACAGACCGGCGAGATCGGGCAGCTTTTCTTCAACGATCAGATCCTGCACTATCCCAACTATGCGCCCGACGACGAAGCGGTGCTGTTCGATGCATTCGACAATCAGGGGCGTTACGTGATTGCCGGCACGCTGGTGGACGGCACTAAACTCAACCCGGTAGGCGATCCCGGCATTATCATCGATCATCCCGAAGAGGCCAACTGGGGCGTGTGGTTTGCCACGGGCGACCGGGAGCTGGTCTCGGTCGAAGAGCTGTTCGGTCCCGAAGCCGAGCTGACGCTATTCCCCAACCCGGCCAGCCGGATGGTGACGGTCTCCCTGAATGCGACCGAAGCGGCTGCCCTGCAACTGGAGTTGTTCGACGCGCTGGGGCGCCGCGTGCACCAGCAATGGCTGAACGTCGGCCCGGGCCCGAATCAGGAAAGCCTGAGCGTGGCTCATTTGCCCGCCGGCAACTACTGGCTGCGCCTGCAGGCCGAAGGTCGCAGCGCGGTACAGCAGTTGGTGGTCGATTGAAACCCCGGTATACCGCTGTCAAAACAGTTTGGGCGCTCCCAAACCGTTTCACATGCGCATACACTCGATCCGAAGTGGTTTGGAGTCCCAAACCACTTCGCAACGGGTATAAAAACGGTATTACCGTTTATCTGCCGAGGAAAAGATGCGGCGGAAGCGAATGCCCTTGAAGAGGTTGCCGTCCTTCAGCGAGAACCAAATGAAGAGCGGCTTGCCTACGATGTGGTCTTCGGGCACGAATCCCCAGATCCGGCTGTCTTCCGAGTTGTGGCGGTTGTCGCCCATCATCCAGTAGTAATCCATCTGGAAGGTATAGGAGTCTGCGGGTTCTCCGTTCAGGAAAAACCGGCCGTCGCGTTCTTCCAGGCTGTTGCCCTCGTAAATGGTGATCGCCCGGCGGTACATGGCGATGGTCTCGGGTTTGAGCGCTACGGTTTCGCCCTTGGCGGGGATGCGCACCGGCCCGTAGTTGTCCCAGGTCATGCCTCCGAAGTGCTGGGGGTCGTGCGGGAAAAACTTGCCTTCCTGATCCGCAGGCCACTGGTAGGGCTCAATGCGAACCTCTCTGCCCATACTCTGCACTTTTTCCTTCTGCTCGTCGGTGAGCACCAGGAAGAAGGTATTGCCATTTTGGTCCAGGATGTCGTTGGCGGATATCCCCCAGTCCTCAAATTTTTGCGCGTTCAGGTTGCCGGGAGCCTCCACCTGGTATATGAATTCGATGTAGCGGGGCTTTTCGGCCGGCTCCCCGTTGATGTACACCACTTTGTCCTTGATCTCCAGTTCGTCGCCCGGCAGGCCGATACAGCGCTTGATGTAGTGGTCTTTCTTGTCGATGGGCCGCACGACCAGTTTCTTCCGGCCGGTCTGGATCTGGCGCACGTAATTGGGGTTGGAGATGGCGCCCCGCCGGTAGTCGTGAATGCTCCAGGTGCGGTCGGGGAATACGTACACGCTGTCGCCTTCCGGATAGTTGAATACGACCGGTTCGTTGCGGTCGATCTCCTCCAGGGCCGGCAGGCGGTAGTAGCCAATCTGGGGCTTGCGCAGGTAGGACCTACCGCCGACAAAGGGAATGCGGTTGTGCAGCAGGGGCAACATGGCAATGGTTTGGGGCGTGCGGATGCCGTAGTTGACCTTGCTCACGAAAAGGAAGTCGCCCACCAGCAGGGAGTCTTCCATGGAAGGCGTGGGTATGACGTAAGCCTCAATGAGAAACATGCGGATGAACGCGGCGGCAAAAACGGCGAAAATGATGGCCTCTGCCCATTCCCGGGTCTGGGATTTGTAATAGGGATTGCGGGCCTCCAGCCGCTTGAGTTTGACCTTGTCGCCTTTTTTGCGGGCTTCGCGGATCTGGTCTTTGTACGCGCGCTCGGCAATTAGCGTGGGGCCCAGGTATTTGTCCTTTTTGGAAGCTCCCAGGTAGAGGAAATAAAAGGGCGCAGCAATCACGGCAAGAACACTGTCCCAAAAGGAGTATTTGCCGAACGAGCGGACCATGTCGATGGCCATGCCGGCATAGATGAAGATGTTGACAATGGGAAGGAGCAGCCAAGCGGCATGCCAGCCCCTGCGCCCGATAAGCCGGCACCAGACCACGAAATTGAGGCCGGGTATCAGCCCTTTCCAGCCGGCCTCGCCCGCCTTGCTGAATACGACGTACAGCCCGGCGGAAAGCAAAAGGTAAAAAACGAGCAGAAATACGGTCATTGCAGTATGCTTGCTGATTGGGAGGGGCCGAAAGGCGGCCTCCGAAAACACCACAAAGATAAGCGAAAATGGATGGGGAGTGCCCGGCTGTATCTATGGCCGGGCGCCACTGGTCGAAAAACTAGGGGCGCGGAATGCCCTCGGCTTCGATGAGCAGCCGCTCCGCCCGCCGTTGCGCACTGAAGTACACCTTGATCAGGCCTTTGTAGCGGCTTTTTCGGCGGCCGTCGTATTCCACGGAAATGCTGTCGATCTGGCCGGGCGGAATCTCGGTCTTCGGAAAGTGAACGACGGTGCAGCCGCAACTGGGGCGAACGTTATCGATGGACAGGGGCTCCTGGGTGATATTGCGGAATTCGAAGGCAGTGCGCACGGTATCCCGGTAGTGGACCAGGCCGAAGTGATGCTCAGTGGGGGTGAGCCACTCCACCACCTGGCCTCGAAGCCCGGATGCGCTGATCCAGAACAAAAGAATGGCGGCCGGTATGTAGCGCAGGGTGCAGCTCATGGTGCAGGCTGGTCCAGAATCTCCCAGGTGTGGTCGGCCAGCAGTTGAACGGTGGCCACAAACGCAAACGGCGGGCGGCTTCCCCATTCTTCCGGACCGACCAGGGAAAGCACATATTGACCGTTCTCGCGTTCGTAGAGATGATAGGTAAGCCCCACCAGCGGTTCGAAATTCATTTCCGCCTGGTAGATGGATTCAGAAATTTGCACCCGGTCCTGAATGCCTTGTGCCTGGCGGGCCAGCAGCTCGATCTGTTTTCGGATCTGCTCCAGCTGCATGTCCGTCTGTTCGTACATCGCCGACAGGGCCCGGCCCTTGACCTTTCCCTTATCCACCGGCTTGATGGTAACGCCCCCTACGGTATGGGCCGGTCCCTTTTACCAATCTCGCAGCCCCCGCGCCAGACCAGAATCACGTTTGCCGGCTCCTCTTTCAAAAA
>JAJDFU010000082.1:15739-24251 GCA_020528935.1 Saprospiraceae bacterium
GGGTTGGGTCCTGGCTGACCAGGGCGACGCCGCTTTCCGGTCCGGAACAGGGAGAAGCTTCAGCCCGGGCGAATGGGCAGCCACCTGCCTGCATTGTAACGGCCGCAGTTGCAAACAGTTCGAGAGATAGTCCTTTTGGCAGTAAGGAGGCTTTGGGGTCAACGCAGCGTAAAGGTGGCCAGGCCCGCCAGGTAGCCTTTATTGTACACTGCTACCTCGTAGTTGCCTTCCGGAAAGGGTCGATTGGGAGACCAGACGATGCAGAGTTCTTTTTTCTCCCGGTTGTAGTCGTGTTGGGCCATCTGAGTGAATCGCATCTGCTGGCCGTTCTTCCGGTTGAAGAAGACGCCGGAGCCCAGTTGTTCCTGGGCCATGGTCTCTCCGTTGGGGGCGATGATCCGAATGAGAAACTGTTCCAGGCCGGGCTCTACCACTTCGTTGACCATCGTTTGGAAGCACACCTGGACCTGCTCTACATTTTTGGCGGATCTCCGGGAGCTGGTCTTGCCGTTTTTGCGCACCTTTTGGCCCTCGGCCTCGATATTTACCACTTTGATGACGGAGGCCTTGGTCACTTTCTTGGACAGCTCTTCTTTGGTCTGCTCCAGGCTCTTCTTTTCGCTCAGCAGGTTCTCCCTGGCAGCGGAGAGTTCTTCATTGACCTGCTGCTGGTCGGCCAGAGAGGACTCCAACTGGACCTTGGTCTCCTGAAGTTGCCGGTTGGTGGCTGTGAGTTCCTGGTTTTCCGCTCGCAGCTGATTGATCTCGGCCAGGTATTGCTCTACCTGGGCGTTGAGTTTCTTTATTTCCTGCCGGGCTTCGTTGAGCCGGTTGCGATCTCCGAGCATGCCTTCGATCCGCTCCTTTTGCGCTTTGAGTTCTTCTTTTTGCTGGTCGATGAGGGCATTGAGCTCTTCATTTCGGCCCCGCTGTTCTTCCAGGTCGGACATGGCCTGGTAGTACTGCTTTTCCAGTTCGGCTCTGAGCTGCTCGGTCTCGTCCACCTGGGCGACCAGTTGGGTGTTCTCCTTCCCTTTCTTGAGGTAGTTGATCAGTAGAAAAGCGTTTACGGCAAGCAGAACCAAAATGATTACGGCTGCTATGGCAATGATGCGCTGGCGGGATTCCTGTTTTTGGTTTTGCGGCATGGACGGGTTGGGCCTGTTGCCGGCATCCGGTTTGGTAGCCATAATGATTCGGCATTTAGGGTTTGCAATCAGGACAAGCGATCCGGTTCCTTGGGCAATTGTCCTGTATTTTTCGCAAAAATACTATTTTCATCGGAGCAGGAGCGGCCATATGTGCCCCATCGGCTGCGACCGATTTACCCATCTATTAACCGTTTGTCATGCTCGATAACCTGGATCTGGCCAATATTTTGTTTCTGGACGTAGAGACGGCCTCCGCCCATCCTTCCTATGCGGATCTGTCTGAGGAGTTCCAGGCCTTGTGGAAGCTCAAAGCGCGCTACCTGGATCGCTCCACCGACGAACTGCCGGACGAAGAGCGGGCTGCCGAATTGTACCGGGACAAAGCCGGCATCTTTGCGGAATTTGGCCGGGTGGTTTGCATCTCCGTGGGCATCGTACATCGCGACAAAAGCGACGGGCGGCTTTACGCCCGGCTGACTTCCTTTGCCGAGGAGGACGAAAAGGTTCTGCTGGAGCGCTTCAGCGAATTGCTGGCCAAGCACTACAGCGACCTCGGCAAGCACTTTCTCTGCGGGCACAACATTAAAGAATTCGACATTCCATACCTGAGCCGCCGCATGGTGGTACAGCAGCTGCCCCTGCCGGAAGCCCTGGACCTGTACGGGAAAAAGCCCTGGGAGACGAAGCACTTGCTGGACACTATGGAGCTCTGGAAGTTTGGCGACCGCAAGAATTTCACTTCGCTGCGCCTGCTGGCGGCCCTGCTGGGCTTCCCCTCGCCCAAAGACGATATGGACGGCAGTGAAGTGGGGCGGGTGTTCTGGGAGGAGCGCGATCTGGAGCGGATTGCCCACTACTGCGAGAAAGACGTACTGGCCACCATTCAGTTGCTCCTGCGCTATATGAATATGCCTCTGCTTACCGAAGAGCAGGCCCAGCACATCAGCGCCTAGCCCTTGCCACTTTGAAGCCGCGCTCTTTGGCGACCACCGTATAGGCATTGCTCGTTCGCCCGGCCAGATGGTGCCGGTTGTAGGCGATCACATAATAAGTGTATGCCTCGCCGGGCGAGAGGTTCCGATCCACGAAGGTGAGGTCACGGTCATCGGGGTGGAAAGGCGAGAGGTAGATCAATTCGGCTTCGTCCGGCGTCCAGGGGCTGTGGCGCCCGGGGCATCGGTACAGGGCGTAATAGTAGGGCTCGGACCAGTCGGAGAGGAGGAAGGCTTCCCAGCTCAGGAGCGGAAATCCGCCCTTCTTTCGCGGCCGGTGCAGTTGGGGAGCTGCCGGCGGCGGCTCGGCATACGCATTCCAGACCGGCAGCAGGGCCGGCCGGGCAAACAGTTGGCGCAGGGAGTCGCGCAGCCCCAGGTAATTGCCGGCCAGCGAGGTGGCATTGTAAAAACAACTTCCGCTGGAGCGGCCATGGGTACGGCGCAGGCGCACCTGGTTGGGCAGCTCGCGGGGATCCAGCCAGGTGGAATCGGCATCGGCCCCTACCTTGTACGCGGCATGCCCCACGATGAATTGCGGGCCGAACAAGCGCGTGTCCCACCAGTCGTGCAGCAGGGCATAGTCGGCCAGGGGAAAGCCGATGGACCAGTACAGCTGGGGCACGAGGTAATCCACCCAGCCGCGGCGGGCCCATTCCAGTACGTCGGCAAAGAGGTCGTCATAACCGGTCATGCCGGCATGGGTGGGCGATCCCAGCGGGTCGCTGCCGCGATTGCGCCACACGCCGAAGGGGCTCACCCCGAAACGAACCCAGGGTTTGCGGGCCTCGATGCGTTGGTGCACTTGCCGGATCATAGTGCTGACCTGCCGGCGGCGCCAGGCCTGCAGGGATTCGCCGGAGCCGGAGGCCCGGTAAGCCGCCGAGTCTTGCAATGGCGGCCCGAAGGCCGAGTACGGGTAAAAATAATCGTCGAAATGAATGGCATCCAGGTCGTAGCGGCCCACCAATTCTTCGGCGAGGTCGGCAATATGCCGGCGCACCTCGGGCAGGGTGGGATTGAGGTAGAGCTTGCCCGCATAGGGCCACACCCAGTCGCGATGCTGAAAAAAGAGGTGGTCGGGATGCAAGCTGAAGGTGTCGAGGTTGGTGCTCAGGCGGTAGGGGTTGAGCCAGGCGTGAAATTCCATGCTGCGGCGATGCGCGGCTTCGATCAGGAAGGCGAGCGGATCGAAGCCGCCATCCGGAGCCACCCCCTGCTTTCCGGTGAGGAAGGCGCTCCAGGGCGCATAGCGGCTGGGGTACAAGGCATCGCCGGCCGGCCGCACCTGTACGATAACCGCGTTTATGCCGGTGTGCTGCAACAGGTCGAGCAGTTCGATCCACTGGCTCTTGAGCAACTCGGGGTCTGTGCCGGGAAGCTTCGGATAGTCGATGCCGTGTACTGTGGCCACCCAGGCGCCTCGAAATTCGCGGGGCAGCTGGGCGGAAAGGGGCAGGGATACGCCCAGGCTACACAGCAGCAGAAGAGCGACTGTCCACCTTCGTGGCGCATTCCTGGGTGATCCAGTTGCGGAACATGACCAGTTCGGTGTTTTCCACCTGCTTGGACAATGCATGGAGTTTGTTTTTCAGTTCGTCTTTGGAGAGGGTGTGCGCCTGGTGTTTGACCAGCACCAGTTTGCGGGCAAAGCGGAGAAAGTTGGTGTAGGATCGCTTCTTTTCCGTCGTGAGCTTTTTGGTGCGCATGATGTATATCCGCAGGGTCTCGATGAGCGACAACAGCGCTTCGGTATCCTTCAGGGCATAATAGGTGCGCAACAGCAGGAAGTTGGTACTGAGGTGGTAATTGACGTCGGTGAACTGCACGTGCAGCAATTCCTGCAAGGCTTTGTCGTAATCCTCCTTGCTGAAGTGCAGCATGGCCAGATTGTACTTGTAGGCGTTGTCGCGAGAGGTTTCGGGCAAGTACTCCCGGTAGGTTTCGATGAAGTTCTCCGTCCATTCAAACTGCTTCAGCCCGCAGCCCAGGGTGACAATGTTCTTGAAGTCCCATTCGTGCAGCAGACCGCTCTCGAACAATACCCGGCTGTCCAGGCCTTTCTGGTAGAGCTCGAAAAGCTCCCATTGGTATTCGGCTACCCCCAGGTTGATCTGCCGGATACAAAAGTTGTAGCAAAAGTGGTAGAGGTCGTGGACTTCGGCCTGGGAGAGATCCTCCGACTGCTCGGCCAGGATGGACTTGAGCGTGCTGTAGTGCTGGGTGTCGCTCTCTTCGCGGAGCATAAACAGAATGTGGAAATACATTTTGATGGAAAGCTCCTGCTCGTACTTGCTCCAGTAAGCCTGCAGGTGTGCCAGCAGTTCGTCCAGGAAGGAGAAGTCGAATTCCGTGTTCAGGATCAGCTGATTGGCCGTAAGGTGACAGCTGTTGCGCAGCTTTTCGACGATGAAGTAGCGGTCCAGGTGATCCATCATGCGCTGCAGCACCTTGGGGTTGTTGCGATCTACGAAGATGGTCTCGTAGTACCCGATCAGATGGTTGAGTCTATACTGGGCAAAGTGGAAGTTTTTGTCCCGCCTTCCGGATTTTTTGAGCTTCTTCTCGAGTTGCCGGGCCCGGTTGAGCAAGAGGTCGAACTGGTGGCGGTCATAGGCATTTTCCATGGTCAGGAGTTGCTCGGTATAGGGCTCCTGCCCGGCGTACTCCACGGCCAGAAAGCGGTGGTACAGTTTTTTGAGGTAGGACATGAGGTTGTGCACGGGCTGGTCCTCGTAAGGTTGATCCGGAAATAAGCGGTGAAACACCACCTTTTTGTCCAGCAATTCCGGACTATCCTGCTCAAAGGCCTGGTAAATGACTTCCAGCAATTCCACGGTCTTTTCGTGCTGGTTGAAGTAGGGCGAGTGGACAAACTGCTGAAAGCGCTCCTTATCGCGGGGCGAAAGAGCAGCTAAATTTCGGACCAATCTGCTTTGATTCATGGGTTTTACTCCAGTTTTTTTTCGGGGTTTGGTGTTTAAGCGCTGTAAAACAGGGGTTTATATATTTTGCCCCCATTTCTTCGGGGACAGAAAGTTATGAAAATGTACTTACACGGGCAATCCATTAAAGGCATTTTTGTACTGTAGCCAAGAACGAATGGCTGCGGCGATACTAGCAAGGAAGATAATTCCTCGAAATTGTACGACCGCTACTAACAAATTTTTCCCCTTGTGCGCCCGAACTTTCCAAAGTTCGGGCCCCTAACTTTGGCTTGTTTCTTCTGGAATTATAATCTCATGAGTGCGTTGAAAGGGTGCTGCAATTTGCAGCACCTCTTTTTTTTTATGTACATAGTGATTTCTCACCTGTTTTCAGAACAAAAAATACAAAAAGCCAGCACTATTAAAATCATAATACATTGTTTATCAGTTATTTGTGATTTTAGTGTCCTCGTATATAGCTCCAGTTTTCAAACAAAATGTACTTCACGACTTTGCGGACTAGGACCATATTTGTACTGTCAGCGGGAAGAAAGCTTCCCAGTATATCAAAAGAAAGAAAGATTTATCCCCTTGGGTACGAACGATAACTGAAGTACCGACAAAGGGTATCAAACGGATATCCTTTTTTGGTATGTAGATAGCCTCTCAAAGCTCTTTTGGAAAGCCGGTTAGCATGGTCTAACCGGTTTTTTTAGTTTTGCCCCATGAGTAAACATTTGGTGGCTCCCAGCATCCTGGCAGCCGATTTCACCCGGCTGGCCGAGGAAGTAGAGCTCGTGAATCAGAGCGAGGCCGACTGGCTTCACCTGGACGTCATGGACGGCCATTTTGTCCCCAACCTCACCTTTGGTTTTTTCATCATTGAAGCCCTGCGAAAGCTGAGCAGCAAGCCGCTGGATGTGCATCTCATGATCGAGCAGCCCGAGCGCTACATCGAGCGGTTTCGCCGGGCCGGGGCCGAGGTGATCACCGTGCATTACGAGGCCTGCCCGCACCTGCACCGCAGTGTTCAGCAGATCCGGGCTGCGGGGGCGAAAGCGGGGGTTGCCCTCAACCCGCACACGCCGGTCGCCCTGCTGGATGACGTGTTGGAGGAAGTGGACCTGGTATGCCTGATGTCGGTGAATCCCGGATTTGGCGGGCAAAAGTTCATCTACCGCAGCCTGCACAAGATCGAGGAGTTGCGCAATCGCCTCATCACGCGAAACCTCCCTGTTCGCATCGAGATCGATGGCGGCGTAGGGCTGCAGAATGCCCAACAGATCCTTCAGGCCGGAGCCGACGTCCTGGTTGCCGGAAGCAGCGTGTTCAAGGCCGAAGACCCTCAGGCGGTCATCCGCCGGCTCAAACACATGGGCGAAGACGTGCTGAAACTGGCCTGAACCGGTGTTGGACAGGCCAGTACATTGGCTTGTCGCCTGCGCTACACAAGCCATTGTTCGTTTTTCCGTTCCAAAAAAGACATGAACGAAAGCTTTACCCGATTCACTCTCTTGGCTGGCAGCCTGCTGCTTTGGGCCGTTGCCGCCCGGGCCCAGACCGCTACGGTCACCGGCCGGGTGATCAATGCCCTGACCGAAGAGCCCGTGGAGTTCGTGGTCGTGTACATAGACGGCACCACCACCGCTACCGAAACGGCCGCCAATGGGCGATACAGCCTGCAGGTGCCTGCGGAAGAGGCCTTTACGCTGGTGTTCTCCCGCTTGGGCTACAAAGAGGCCAGGCAGGCGTTTCGCCCCATCCCGATGCGAAACAGCAAACAGGTAGATGTGGAACTGGTACCCCGCGATTCCGACCTGGAAGTGGTCGTCCGGGAGAGCCGCATCGAGGAAGCCGGAATGATCCGGGAGGACGTGGAGTCCTTCAAGCTCCTGCCCACCACCACCGGCAACCTGGAGAGCCTGCTGCCCCACATTGCGCTGGGGGTGAGCCCCGGCACGGGCGGTGAGCTCAGCTCCCAATACAATGTGCGCGGCGGGAATTTTGACGAGAACCTGGTGTACGTCAACGACTTTGAGATCTACCGGCCGCAACTCATCCGTTCGGGCCAGCAGGAGGGACTCACCTTTGCCAATCCCGACCTCATATCCAGCCTGTCCTTTTCCTCCGGCGGTTTTGAGGCCAAGTACGGCGATAAGATGTCTTCCGTGCTGGATATCAAATACAAGCTGCCCGATACCCTGAAAGGTTCTGTCGGCCTCAGCTTTCTCGGCGCGAATGCCCATGTCGAAGGCAGTGTGCCCATCGGCAAGAGCGACTACCGCCGGCTTCGCTTTCTGGGTGGGGTGCGCTACAAGACCACCCGCTACCTGCTCGGGTCTCTGGATATCACCGGTGAGTACATCCCCAACTTCACCGATATTCAGGGCTATGTCACCTACGACATCAGCCGGGACTGGCAGCTGGGGCTTATCGGCAATTACAATCGCAGTGACTATCGCTTCCGCCCCAATGAGCGCAGCACAGCCTTTGGGCTTATCAACTTTTCGCTGGAACTCTTCAGTGTGTTCGAAGGGCAAGAGCGCAACGACTTCACCACCTCCATGGGGGGCGTATCCCTCACTTACCTGCCGGACCGGACCCGCAATCCGCTTTTTCTCAAATTTCTGGCCTCCACCTACCAGAGCCTGGAAAACGAACGGATCGACATACTGGGCGACTACAGTCTGCGGCAGATCGATTCCGATCTGGGGAGCAGTACCTTCGGCGAGGTATTGGCTGAGCTGGGTACGGGCACACAGCAGTTGTACGTGCGCAACTTTCTGGTCATCAACGTGACGAATGCCCAACACAAGGGGGGGGTTGAGCTGCAGGTCGCCGACCGGCCCAACCTCGTCGCCAGCCACTTCCTGCAGTGGAGCGTCAAGTGGCAGCACGAGCGCATAGACGACATGCTCAACGAATGGGAACGGCTCGACTCGGCCGGCTACTCCCTGGGCCCGGACGGTTTCGACCCCTCCCTGGTGGAGGTCTTCAGCCTTCTGCAAAGTGAGAATCAGATCCAGTCCAACCGCTTTTCGGCCTTTCTGCAGGAAACCTACAGCTGGCGGCGCAGCGGGGTGGGGGAGATCAAGCTCTCCGGCGGGGTTCGGGCCAGCTGGTGGGACTTCAATCGCGAACTGGTGGTTTCCCCGCGCGCCCAGATCCTCTACAAGCCGTTGCGCTGGAAGGCCGATATGTCATTCCGCCTGGCGTCCGGCCTGTATCAACAGCCGCCTTTTTACCGCGAGCTTCGCCGCCTGGACGGCACCATCAACCGGGATATTCGCGCCCAGAAGTCCTTCCACCTGGTTGGCGGGCTCACCTGGGATTTCTACCTCGGCAACAACCCCAAGAAGTTTCGCTTCATCACGGAGGCTTACTACAAAAAGCTGTGGGATCTCATTTCCTACGACATTGAAAACGTGCGCATTCGCTATTC
>JAJDFU010000595.1 GCA_020528935.1 Saprospiraceae bacterium
AAGGGGAGTGCGCCTGGGTCTTGCTGTGTTCCACAGCAATGGCCTCAAATCGGGCAGGTGAAATTTTCTTAAGTTGAAATGGGTCTACCATGAGACTCCCGTTATAGTGTTGAGGGGCGGGTGCGGGCAGGGCGGCCAGACCGAGGGAATAGATGGTGTCTGGTGGCGAGAAGGGGAGGATTTTTACGACCCAGTGTGAATGTTCAATCCGTGGGGTTTCACACAAAACGATCGGTCGCTCCTGCCCTTTTTTCGCTTTTCCCAACACAGCCAGGTGTACGGGTTTGTCGTAGTTGACCCGCTTTCCCGGATATTTTCGGCTCAGGCTAATGTAGTTTACCGGCTTGGCCACAGAAAAGCTGATCTGATAAAAGCGCCCGGGAAGGAGGGGGTTGGAGATTTTTTGCCCAACCCCCTCCCAGGTACCATTATCGCGCACTACCATTCCCAGGTAGGTCCGGCCATCGATGGGTGCGATTTGTTCGCCAAATGCATAATTCGGTTGGTGATCGGGCGGGGATTCCCCCGCGAAACCCCAGTTTTTCCAGCCTGGAGGCGTTTGGCTGTGCTTGGGTCTTCCCTCAAAAGAGGGGTTGTTCAGCGGTACGGTTTGGGAGCATAGCGTCGTAGCCACCGTGCAAAGTAAAAGAGTAAGCCAGTTCATGAAAAAGGGATTTTTATGGGTACTCCAGGCGCATGGTCATTTTCTGCGGCAGGAATATCGGCCAAAACCAAGGCTGTGCGTCCAGGTCCGGTTTCCAGGGGAGGACCTGCAATTGTCCGTCGGAGGCGCCTGCCAGCCCGAACGCCTGTTGCAGGGCGGCGATCTTTCTTTGTAATCGGTCGGGCTGGTCATCATCCACAGCGATAGTCAGGCGCGCCCGGGGATGCTGCCGGAGCAGAGCGGCGATCTTCACCACCGGCTGCGGGAGGCTGTCCGGCGAGGAGCTTTTCAGGCTGGCGTCCGGCTCGAAGCCGATCTGAGACCCCCAGCTTTGTACCTGTTGCTTCATTTCCACGATCACTTTGGGTAAGGTGTAGGCGGTATCTGCCGGTTCGAAAAAAAGAGGGCGGGAACGAGCTGCTTTTTCCGGGACTTCAAAAAGTGTTAACCGGTCCAGCATCACATTTCCGTCCCCGATTTTTCCTGCATGAACGGGGCGAATAATAAAGAATCCCAGATCGTCGGGTGCCTGAAATGCCATTTCGTAGTGTTTCCAATCCGCATGATCGATCGTCGGGCTTTCCGCCAGCAAGAGCCATTCTTCTTCCGGGTTTTCCCTGGCGCCGAGTATTTGAAGCCGGGCGGTATGGGAGTAATGGGTGAGTGACAGTCCATAGCCACTATTTTTCTGGGCCTGGCTTTGTGCTACGATGGTCTTAGAGTGATGCGCAGCAAAAGCTACGACATAAAAGTGCCCCTTTTCCAGGGGTTCCGCGAGCTTCTGCCCAATGACCTCCACGGAGCGGTCTACGCGGATCACCATGCCCAAATACGTCTTGCCATGGAAGGCCGGGAGCTGTTTGCGAAACTCCACGGTGGGTTGAATGTCGGGCGGGTTATCCGGATAGAGCCCCAGGTTCACCCATCCACGAGGCAGCCTACTGTGCCCGGGGGTATCTTCAAAGGATGAATTTTCCAGGGGAACCGGCTGGGCACACAATCCACGTATTCCCAAAAGGATGAGCAGGCCAATTCCGAAAAAGCGCATAGACCGGGCAGCGTATTTGCCTCAAAGATCTCAATTTGCTCCTTTCCAAACCAGTGGGATCAATTCAAATAGATCCGCATGGTGATGCCCGATTCGTCCATGGGCCAGAGGTATTCGTAATCGCGGGCCTTGAGGTTCCACTTCCGTATGCTGAAGCGGTCCTTGGGCAGGCCTGCAGCCCGGAATGCCCGCTGCAGGGTGCGTTTGCGTTTGCCGTAACGGGCGCTGGAGCGGGCGCTTTTCCCCAGCACGATTACGAGTTTGCTGTCCGGAAACCGCTCCAGGGTCTGGATGATGCGCTGGATGGCAGGGTGGTAGATCCGCCGGGGGCGTTCTTCGGTGAATTTCCAGCCGGTGAGTCCGCCCTGGTCGTCGAACTGGATTTTGGGCCCCCATTGGCGGAGCGGTTCGATAAGCTCCCTCAACAGCAGATCGTACGGGCTTACGGAGGCCTGCTGCACGAAGGTGATCCGGCTGGTTTGGCTGATCTCGTTGAGGGGCAGCAAGTGAAGGTCGTCCAGAAAGAGCTCGCTGTAGTATGGCTTTGGCGCATCCTCGTGATAAAAAGGGCGCAGGATGAGGTACTGGGTGGTTTGGGGGGCGCAGAAGGACAGGGTGTAGGCCTGCCAGGAGGCATGGCGGATGAAGGGCGTTTCGGCAATAAAAAAAGGGGTGCGGTTTTGGCCTGCCGTGCCCAGCAACTGGAGGCGCAGTCCTTTTTCGGCGGGCAGGGCAGCCACTAGTTGCAGTTCGTAGCAGGAGTCCATTGTCAGGGGTACGGCCAGCTCTTGTCCGATGGCATCCCATCGGTCGTCCTCAAAAAGCCGAAGGCTTAGGAAGCGCGTTCCGTCGGGCACCTGGTAGAGGCTGTCCGCGTCGGAGGGTAGGGTAATGCAGGTGGCCGGCTGGCGGCCGGTGAAGCCGTAGTTCAGCCAGCCGGCCGGGGAGGTGGACCGGTCGCGCAATTGCTCAAAGGAAGGATTGACCAGGGGGAGGGTGTCGGCCTGGCTGAACAGCACAGCGGGGAATACGAGCAGAAATGCGATCCAATGCACGGACCCGAACTTTATTTGTCATACAAGGAAAATCCCGCAAGGTTCATTCAGCGCAAGCGCAAAAAAAGAAAGCGGTTTTGCGCGTCCCAATCGTCCCGGTCATCGCGCTTTCGGGCCCTTCGGATCTTGAGTTGTTCGGGTACAATACCCAGCCGTTTGCTCTCGTCCTGGAGCTGTTGTATGCGCTCCTTGATAAGCCCCTGGCTTTCTCCGCGGACGGCCAGTTCCAGGCTGTGGCCGGGCAGGTCCCGCAGGGCAAAGCCCAGCTTTTGGAGAGCCAGATTATCGTAACGCAACCCCTTTTGTCCGGCCACGGCATACACTTCGCGCAGGAGCTGATTGCTCCAAGGGTCGAATCGAATGTCAGCGCCCACGTTTCGGGCCAGCTCCTGGCCTTCGACCAGGGTTTTCAGCGGCCGGTGGCGGAGCGTATCGGGGCGGAAGGTATAGGCGCCACTGGCACAATCGGCGGCCACGATGGGAGCCAGGTGATCCACCAGCACGTTTCCGGGATAAGCCTTCTGCCCGGAAGGCGCATGGCTAGCCTTGATTATGAGATGCCTGATCTCGCGTTGGGGGCGAAATACGAGCTGAACTTCTTTCCAACTGCTATGGGTGATGAGTTCGGACTCGGCCAGCAGTTCCCGCATACCACAGTGCTGGGATCCCCCCCAGAGCTGGAGCTTCAGGGCGCCGTTGAAGTTGAGCCGGCGGCCGCTTTCGCGATCTATGGCCACGTACCGGGGCGAGCGGCTGGCGAACAGATCAATGCGATAGCACTGCCCCGCGCTGAGCGGCTGAGGCAGTCGCTGTCCGACGGACTCGCTGGTGCCGTTGGGGCGGCCGATCAGGGCTACATAGGTGTAGCCGTCCTGGGCCTTTTGTACGACCTCGAAACGGCCGTTGGGGTGGAGGTCGGGCGGCGTTTCTGCGGCTGGCCCGCAGTAGTACCACCCCTGGGGAAGGTTGCTCATGCCCGCCTCTCCTTCCAGAGAGGGGTTGTCCAGGATGACGATCTGGTTGGTCTGGCCGGATAGGGTTCCGGTGAGCGCACACCCAAGCAGGATGCCTGCTACAAGGCGCACTTTCCAATACCGATAAAAATCGCTATCCAAACCAATCCTTTGATGAGAAAAAATAAAAAGCCCGCAACCCCAAGGCGTTGAAGCCATTTGCGGATCCGGGTGCTGCGCGTTTCTGCTGGATTTGCCATGCCCTAGGTTTGCAATACTCCCACATTAAACGGTTCAGGTTCGGCATGGTTTGCTGCGGCGATGCCTTCGCTGATCCAGGTTCGGGTTTCGCGCGGGTCGATAATGGCGTCCACCCAGAGCCGGGCCGCTGCGTAATAGGGCGATGTCTGGGCTTCGTACCGCTCCGTGATCGCTTGGAGCAACTCCTGCTCGTCTTCGGGGGTGATCTCCTTGCCGCGGGCCTTCAGCCCGGCCACCTGGATCTGGAGCAGGGTCTTGGCTGCCTGCGCGCCCCCCATCACGGCGATGCGGGCCGTGGGCCAGGCCGCGATGAGCCTGGGGTCGTAGGCTTTACCACACATGGCGTAATTGCCGGCGCCGTAGGAATTGCCCACGACGATGCTGAATTTGGGCACCGTGCTGTTGCTTACGGCATTCACCATTTTTGCGCCATCCTTGATGATACCGCCGTGCTCGGAGCGCGAGCCCACCATGAAGCCGGTGACGTCGTGCATAAAGACGAGGGGGATCTTTTTTTGGTTGCAGTTCATGACGAAGCGGGCGGCCTTGTCGGCCGACTCAGAATAAATCACCCCGCCAAACTGCATTTCGCCGGTCTTGGTCTTCACCACTTCGCGATTTTTGTACACGATGCCTCCGCTCCAGCCGGCGATGCGCGCATAGGCGCAGATGATGGTCTTGCCGTCGCCCGCTTTTAACTGGGCG
>JAJDFU010000364.1 GCA_020528935.1 Saprospiraceae bacterium
TTTCGCATTACCGTGATCCTCTCCATCGGCAGAAACCGTGCAGGCACCGATGAGCTGAGGTGGTACGTGGAAGGGTTGCGGAATAAGCGCCCGGAGGTGAAGTCTTACGCCGTGAATGTGGGGCACGGCAACCCCCGCATCTACTACAACGTGCCTTCCACCAATTATTCCAACAGCTTCGGCGAAGTGTTCGTCCTGCTGAAGGAATACGACATCGATGCGTTCTACCGGCTGCTGGATGAGCTGCGGGCCGAATTTGCCGACTACCCCAACGCCCGCATCGACCTGCGGGAGTTCGTTCAGGGGCCGCCCTCCGAGGCGCCCGTAGCCATCAAGATCTACGGCGAGGACCTGGACCGCCTGCGCGAGTACGCCCGCCAGGTGGAGAACATCGTGAAGCAAACGCCGGGCGCGCTCAATGTGGAGAATCCCCTGCGCACCAACAGTACCGATCTGTACTTCGACATCAACCGCGACAAGTCCATGATGCTGGGCGTGCCCGTCTTTGCCGTGGACCAAACCATCCGCACCTTCGTCAACGGCCAGGCCATCGGTACCTTTCGCGCTACGGACGGCGAGGATTACGGGATCGTCATGCGCTACGATTTTGAGGACAAGTTCCGCCTGAACGATTTCGAACGCATCAGCGTGCAGAGCGCCACCGGCCGCTTCGTGCCACTCAGGCAGCTGGCCAACGTCTCCTTCAAGGAAGCGCCCAGCCGCATCTCCCACCTGGACTACCAGCGCACGGCCACCGTACTGGCGGATCTGGAGCAGGGCGTAACCCTGGACCCGGTCGTGCGATCCATTCAGCAAAAACTGGACCGGATGGACTGGGCCGAAGGCTACAGCTACGAATTCAAGGGCGACCTGGAAAACCGCAACGAGTCCTTCGGCGGTATGGGCATTGCCAGTGTGATCGCCCTCATTCTCATCCTGGGCGTACTCATCATCCAATTCAAGTCCTTTTCGCAGCCGCTCATCATCTTTTCGGCCCTGCCGCTGGCCATCATCGGTTCCATCCTGGCATTGCTGATCACGGGTATTCCCTTCTCCTTCACCGCTTTCATCGGCCTCACCAGTCTGATCGGCATCGCCATCAACAACTCCATCGTACTGGTGGACTTTGCCAATGCCATGCGCGATCAGGGCGCCGATATTCAGGAAGCCGCCAAGCAGGCCGGCGAGGTGCGCTTCACGCCCATTGTACTCACTACGCTAACCACCATTCTGGGGCTGCTGCCCCTCACCCTGGGCGGCGGATCGCTTTGGGCACCCATGGGCTGGACCATCATCGGCGGCTTGCTCACCTCCACTACGTTCGTGCTGCTGCTGGTGCCCCTGCTGTATCAGCTGTTCACCCGGCGGGTGGATGCGGCCCAGGGGCTTCGCACTCATCGGATGACCCCGAAGTCATCCGGTGAGTAGGAGTCAGGCCCTGCGGTACTTTGTTTATATTGCCGGTGCTAAGCAGCATCAGGTATGAAAGCCATTATCCCGGTGGCCGGGGCCGGAACCCGGCTTCGCCCGCTGACCTACACCCAGCCCAAGCCGCTTATCCCCGTAGCGGGTAAGCCCATCATTTCCTTTATCATCGAGCAGCTTACGGCCGTCGGGGTGCAGGACTTCGTGTTCATCATCGGCTACCTGGGCGAAAAGATCAAGCATTACGTCGAGCAGCACTATCCGGACATTCGCAAGGAGTTTGTGAACCAGGAGGAGCGCCTGGGGTCGGCCCACGCCATCTGGACGGCCCGCAATCGCTTTCGCGATGCCGAGGAGGTGTTTATCTTTTTCGGCGATTCCATTGTGGATGTGAATTTTCGGGCCGTGATGGAGTCGCCCCACTCCATGGTGGGCGTGATGAAAGTAAAGGACCCCCGCGAGTTTGGCGTAGTGGAATTTGACGAGGCGGGCTGGATAGACCGGGTGGTGGAGAAGCCGCGTATCCCTAAATCGGATCTGGCCATGGTGGGCATCTACAAGATCCGCGAGGTGAAGGCCCTGCTGGAAGCCCTGGAGTTTAACATCGAAAACGACATCCGCTCCTACGGGGAATTTCCGCTCACCGATGCCCTTATGCGCATGATCGAACGGGGAGTACAGATCAAGGCCCTGACGGTGAACAACTGGTTTGACTGCGGCAAAAAGGAAGTGCTGCTGGAGACCAACGCCATCCTGTTGGACCGCGAGGGCTATGCCTCCATGGACCTGCCCTCCTACGACAACGCCATCATCATTCACCCGGTAAGCATAGGCGAGGATTGCGAGATCAGCAACTCCATTGTGGGGCCGCACGTCACCATAGGAAGTAACGTTCGCATCCGCCACGCCATCATCAAGGACTCCATCATCGGCAACTATGCCTCCATCAGTGAGGTGATCCTGCAGCAATCTGTCGTAGGCAACGACACGGCCATCACCGGCCTGCGCCAAAGCCTCAACATCGGCGACAATACCGAGATCGACTTCAGCCTGCCGAGGGGGTAGCGGGAAATGGTCAATGCGTTATCCATTGCTTATCCGTTAGTTTGGGATGCCGGTTTCGTTGGGGTATGCAGGCCGGGGGGAACGAATTCGAGACGCGCTTTTTTCTGCGGCCGGTATCGTGCCGGGGTCCCGCACCGGCGGCTAAACCGGCAGCCTGCGAACCAGCCGGAAGATCGCGCCGTTCCTTTAGGCAGGCGGGCAGCGGATAGCGCGAAAATTCGTAGCTTTAGCCGTATTCCCGAAGGATATTTGGGAATTGCAATTCCCTTTTTGACCCGAACTAAATTACGGACCATCCATGACTGAATCGCGACCCTGGCTGACGAACTACCCCGGTGGTGTGCCGGCCAATATCGATGCGGATGCCTATGCTTCCCTCAACGACCTCATTGCCGAGATCATGCAAAAATACCGGTCCAAGAAGGCCTTTGCCTGCATGGGCAAGGAACTCACCTTCGCCCAGGTGGACCGCTATGCCGACCGGTTCGGCGCCTACCTGCAGTCGCGCGGCCTGAAGCCCGGCGACAAGGTCGCCCTCATGATGCCCAACCTGCTGCAGTATCCCATTGCGCTCTTCGGCTGCCTCCGGGCCGGGCTCATCATCGTGAACACCAATCCCCTGTACACGCCCCGGGAAATGAAGCATCAGTTCACCGATTCGGGGGCCAAGGCCATCATCATAGCCGAAAACTTTGCCTCCAACCTGGAACAGATCATTGGCGAGACGGAGATCCAGACGGTCATTCTCACCAGCATAGGCGAAATGCTGGGCTTTCCGAAAAAGCAGATCGTCAACTACGTGGTGCGCAGGGTGCGCAAGATGGTGCCGAAGTACAACATCCCCAACGCCATTACCTTCGGCGAGGCCCTCAAGCAGGGGAGCAAGTTCAATATCCAGCGCCACATGGGCAGCCCCGAGGATGTAGTCGCCCTGCAATACACCGGCGGCACCACGGGCGTATCGAAGGGGGCCATGCTCACCAACCGCAACCTGGTGTCCAACATGCAGCAGGTGTTCGCTTACGGTCGCCCCTTCGTAAAAGAAGGCGAGGAGATCGCCCTCTGCGCCCTGCCGCTCTATCACATCTACGCCTTTACGGTCAACTGCCTGGCCTTCATGGGTATGGGTGCCATGAATGTGCTCATCACCAATGCCCGCGATCTCGACACGGTAATCAAGACCTTCAAGTCGTATAAGATCTCGCTGGTGACCGGCGTGAACACCCTCTTCAACGCCATGGTCAACCACAAGGACTTCGCCTCGCTCGACTTCTCCCACCTGCGGCTGAGCCTGGGCGGCGGCATGGCGGTGCAGCGCCCCGTGGCCGAGCGCTGGCAGCAGATCACCGGCTGCTTTCTCAGCGAGGGCTACGGCCTCACCGAAGCCTCGCCGGTGGTGACCACCAACCCGCTGGACGGCTCCGGCCGCCTGGGCACTATCGGCCTGCCTCTGCCCAGCACCGATGTGCGCGTGGTGGACGACCAGGGCATCGTGCAGGGGCCCGGCGGCATCGGCGAGATCCAGGTGCGCGGCCCGCAGGTGATGAAGGGCTACTACAACCGCCCCGAGGAGACCAGCAAGACTATCGTGGACGGCTGGCTGAATACCGGCGACATCGGCACCATGGACGAAGACGGCTACTTCAAGATCGTAGACCGCAAGAAGGATATGATCAACGTGTCGGGCTTCAACGTTTTCCCCAACGAGATCGAAGAAGTGGTAGCCGGGCACGACAAGGTGCTGGAAGTGGCCGCCGTAGGAGTACCCGACTCCAAGTCCGGGGAAGTGGTGAAACTGTACGTGGTGAAAAAGGACAAGTCGCTCAGCGAAAAAGAGTTGATCAACTACTGCCGCGACAACCTCACCGGGTACAAGGTGCCCAAGAAGGTGGAATTCCGAAAGGAATTGCCCAAGACCAATGTGGGCAAGATCCTGCGCCGCGAACTCCGCGAGGAAAACGCCTGATCATACCGTTTAAAAAAATAAAAGGTCGCCTACCGCTTCCGTATTGGTTCGATTGCTGACTTAACCAATAGGGAAGCGGTATTTTTTTAACCGTATAAAGGGGCCGGCAGCGCACGCGGGGCTTTTGTGCCCGGCCCGCGCTGCCCCAACTCCCCCGTCATCCAAATTCCCCGTTCCCCTTGAACTACTCCTGGACCTTATACAAATCTCCGAG
>JAJDFU010000553.1 GCA_020528935.1 Saprospiraceae bacterium
GCGGTTTGGGAGTATCCCAAACCACATCGCGTCATGTATAAAATGCGCTCCCATTAAATCATACCGTTTCAAGTATGAAATAACTTCCAGGTCATTTCATACTTGAAGCGGTATTCCCGGTTTTCAGGATAAAATAGATCTTGGTACAGAGGTCATTTTGTCCTGAAAGCCGTATAACATGTTGATATGCATAAGTTTATAATCGCTCCAATCCGGACCATTGTAAAATGTTGCGATCCCCCATCCGGGTACATATCAAATGAGTGATTGCAATCAAAAATCCTGATAACGCATTGATGAACAAAGTTTTACAATTCTTCAGGCCAAGGGGCGGAACATGCTGTGCATTTTCCGGGTTAAAGGACCGCCCGGCAAGCAACCATGCCCGGCGGGAGTGTGTTGCTATCGCAGACTAAACGAATTCCCTCGATGCACCGGCTGTTCCTTCTTGCTCTTCTGTTTGTACTGGCCTTCTCTTCCGCGAAGGCTCAGGACGAAAACCACACCGTGAGCGGTTACGTTACCGACAGCCTCACCGGCGAGACCCTCATCGGCGCCAATGTGGTGATCCTGGAGGACGAAACCCGCGGCACCGTCACCAACACCTACGGCTTCTACAGCCTCAAGCTGCCGGCCGGCCGCTACACCCTGCGCATCTCCTACCTGGGCTATACCGAGCAGCGCATTCCCATCGACCTGCGCGAGGCGGACCAGCGCCTGAACGTGGCCCTGCTGGAGGGGGTGGCTCTGGAAGAGGTGGTGGTGGAGTCGAAGCCCGCCGACCGCAACGTGGCCAGTACCGATATGGGTACCGTAGAGCTGCCGGTGGAGAACATCAAGAAGATCCCGGCCGTCTTCGGCGAAGTGGACATCCTGAAGGCCCTGCAGTTGCTGCCGGGCGTGCTGTCGGCCGGCGAGGGCAATGCCGGCTTCTACGTGCGTGGCGGCGGCCCGGACCAGAACCTGGTGCTGCTGGACGAGGCCGTGGTGTACAATTCCGGCCACCTGCTGGGCTTCTTCTCCGTCTTCAATCCCGATGCCATCAAGAACACCACCCTCATCAAGGGGGGCATGCCGGCCTACTACGGCGGGCGCCTGTCCTCGGTGGTGGACATTCAGATGAAGGAGGGTAACGACCAGCAGTTTGCCCTGGACGGCGGCATCGGCCTCATCGCTTCCCGCCTCACGGTCCAGGGGCCCATCGTGAAGGGGCGCAGCTCCTTCATCGTATCGGGCCGGCGCACCTATGCCGTGGACCTGGCCCAGCCCCTCATTCGCGGTACGGAATTCGCCGGCACCAACTACTTCTTCTATGACCTCAACGCCAAGGTCAACTACCGATTTTCGGACAAGGACCGCCTGTATCTCAGCGGCTACTTCGGTCGCGACGTGCTCAAATTCCGCAATCCGGAGCGCGACTTCAAATTCGACCTGCCCTACGGCAACAACACGGCCACCCTGCGCTGGAACCACCTCTTCAACAGCGAACTGTTCATGAACCTCTCCTTCATCTACAACGAGTACGACTTTTCCTTCGGCGGCGGCCAGGGCGACTTCACGGTGGACGTCTTCTCCGGGGTGCGCGACTGGAACGTGAAGCTGGATTTCGACTGGTTTCCCACGCCCAATCACAGCATCCGCTACGGGCTCAACTACATCTACCACCGCCTCACCCCCAACGTGGCCAATGCCCAGAACGGCGAGACCGCCTTCAGCAACAACCTGGAGCCACGCTACGCCCACGAGGCGGCCGCCTACATCCAGGACGAGATCCGCATCGGGCCGCGCTTCAGCATGAACGTGGGCCTGCGTTTCTCCCTGTTCACCCATCTGGGGCCCTACATCGGCCAGGACAGTACGGTGTACGAGCGGGGCGAGCCCGTGGTGACCTATACCGGCCTGGAACCCCGCTTCAGCGCCCGCTATAAGCTCAACCCCACGGCTTCCCTCAAGGCGGGCATTACCACGGCCTATCAGTATCTGCATCTGGTGAGCAACTCCACCTCCACGCTGCCCACCGACGTGTGGGTACCCAGTACAGAACGGGTGAAGCCCCAGCTGGGCATACAGTATGCCGTGGGCTACTTCCAGAACTTTGCCGACAACATGTTTGAGAGCTCGGTGGAACTCTACTACCGAGACCTCCGCAACCAGATCGACTACGGGGAGAACTACGTCAACGACATCGCCGATGACCTGGAAACGCAGTTCGTGTTCGGCACCGGCCGCTCCTACGGTATGGAGTTGTTCCTGAAGAAGGCCAAAGGGCGCCTCAGCGGCTGGATCGGCTACACCCTCTCGCGTACCGACCGGCAGTTTCCGGACATCGACGAGGGGCGGCGCTTCCCCACCATCTACGATCGGCGCCACGACCTGAGCGTGGTGCTCAATTACCAGCTGAGCCCCAAATGGGAGTTCGGCGCCACCTTCGTGTACGGCACCGGCAACGCCTTTACGCCCGTGCGCAGCCTCTACTTCATCGAAAACAACTTCGCGACCGAATACGGCGATCGCAACAGCGCCCGCCTGCCTCCCTACCACCGGCTCGATTTCGCCGCTACCTGGACGCCCAATCCCGATTCGCAGAAGCGCTTCCGCTCCACCTGGACCTTCAGCGTGTACAACCTCTACAACCGGCAGAATCCCTTTTTCATCTTCTACGATTTCGAGACCAATACCGCTCAGGGCACCTCCAGGGCCACGGCCTTTCAGGTGAGCCTGTTCCCCGTCATCCCGTCGGTGACCTGGAACTTCAAGTGGAAGAGCAAGAAAAAATAGTGGGGTCGCTTCCCCGGGACAGGCAGTTCAGAAAAGATCAGCCAAACAGTCAGGGCTGTAGTTCAGGAGGGGTTAGGCTGTTGGCTGGTGACAGGGGTGGGTTTGAGTTCGGCCAGGTAGTGGCTGAAGCGCTGCATGACCCACAAGTGGACGATCGCCTGGGAAAGGATGTAGAAGTACCAGGGTAAGGTAGGCACAAATTCGTGTATAGCGGCGATCACGTGCCGGCCCTGGAGCACCCTTCGGAATTCGAGCCAGCCGTAATCCTTGCGCTTGGTAAGCAGGCCGCCCATGATGTAGAACAGTTGCCGGTCCATATCACTGCGGTCCTTGATGAACTGCAATTGGAGGAGTTTCCAGGGGCCCAGGCGAAAGGTGGAGATCTCGCCCTCCCGTTCTACCCGGATGAGGTAGCGAAAGAAGCGCGGCAGCCAGGTCTGGTAGCGGCGCGCCACCCAGACGGCCGAGCGCTTGCCGGGATTGGGCAGGCGCTGCACGCTGCGGACGGTATTGCGCTCGCTCCGCTCCGGTACGGAAGCCGGCAGCGGAGGAATTTCGTCCTTTTCGAACAGCGCCCTGCGGGCGGCCGCTTCAAAGGGTTGCCGCTCCGGGAAGGCGTCCAGCAGCTCGTTGGGGGCGGCGATGAGCTCGTAGCGCAGGCTCTCCACCAGGGGCGATACCAGGGTAGTGCTGCTGTCGGCAAAGGTGCTCACCCACAGTTTGGAGAGGCCCAGCGAAAAGACCGGCACGGTGAAGATGGCCCGCTTTTTGCCCAGCAGGTCGGCCACGGTGCGCATCATCTCCACGTAATTGGTCGTCTCCGGTCCGGCAATGTCGAAGTGGCGGTCGTAGAAGCGCGGATTGCCGATACAGTGATCCATCATGCGCAGCGTATCGGCCAGGCCGATGGGCTGCGTACGCGAGAGCGTCCACTTGGGGCACAGCATGACCGGCAGGCGCCGCACCAGCTTCTCGATGATGTCGAAGGAGGAGCCGCCCGGCCCCACGATGATGCCGGCCCGCAGGGCCGTGAGGGGCACAGGGCTGGAGCTCAGGGTCTGTTCCACCTCGTAGCGGCTGCGCAGGTGGCGGGAGTATTGGTCCTGGTCTTTGGGCAGGATGCCGCCCACAAAGAGGATCTGCTTCACTCCCTGATCGCGGGCGCCCCGCACGAAGTTGTCGGCCAGCAGGAGGTCGGTATCTTCGAAAGAGCCCTGGTTGAGGCGGGTGGAGGGCTGCATGGAGTGCACCAGGTAGATGGCGTAGTCGGCCCCGCGCAGGGCTTCGTAGGTACTGGAGAGGGAAAAGAGCTCGACCTGCCGCCATTCGATGTCGGGATCCTCCGGCCGGGACCTCATCTGCCGGCGGCTGAGGGCAATGAAGCGGTACTTGTGCCGGTAGCGCTCCATAAACCAGCGGCCGATAAAGCCCGTAGCTCCGGCGATCGCAACGGTGGGTTTCATGTCTACCTAACGGCCGGCCGGGCGGAGTGTTCGAATGGAAGTGGGAGACTTTTTCCCGGAAGAAAATGGCACGGGAAAGAGCCGGGAATGGAGGCGCTCAGAGGAGGTATGCCAGGTTGGTACTCAGGCTCAGGAGCAAAGCCAGCCATGCGATTGACATAGGCTTCTCGAGATAGGTATCGAGGCCAAAGGCCATCCAGATGGCGACGGCCGGGTAGGCGGGCATGAAATATCTGTTTACGGGCAAGGCCGGTGGAGTACAAAACTTTTGACTGGCCTGGCGGACCGCGTCCGCCGTAGCCCGTTTTGCAGGTAGCCTCGCCGTCAGAAGGGGGGAAAAGACCGGATGCCCGCCTTTGCTCCTGCTGCGGAGCTACGGCGTGCGAATGCGGAAGAGGAGGGATTAGCTGGCGCTGATCCCTGAGG
>JAJDFU010000555.1 GCA_020528935.1 Saprospiraceae bacterium
TTGTTGGCTTAAAACCGAAACGCCGAAGAAATGACCAAACGCAAGACGTATCCCAGGGCGGTCAAATACGGGCTGATCGCCGGGTTGTTCATGATATTCGTCCAGGTTGTGGTAGGAGGGGTTACCCGCCTTACCGGGTCCGGCCTCTCCATCACGCGTTGGGAGATCGTGACGGGGACCCTGCCTCCGCTGAACGCCGCCCAGTGGGAGGAAGCTTTTGCGCTGTACAAACAAACGCCCCAATACCAGAAGATCAATCAGGGGATGCGCATGGAGCAGTTCAAATTCATCTATTTCTGGGAATACGTTCACCGGCTTTGGGCGAGGCTGATGGGCTTTGTTTTTCTCCTTCCGCTGGCCGTATTCTGCATCAGGGGCTGGCTGGATCGCCGGTTGCTGGCCGGGCTTGGAGTGGTGTTTTGGCTGGCCGGCCTGGCTGCCTCTTTCGGCTGGATCATGGTGGCCAGCGGTCTGGTGGATCGCCCCTGGGTCAATGCGTATAAGCTCACGCTGCACCTCGGCATAGCCCTGTCGCTTTTTGCCTACCTGCTTTGGACGATCCTGCTGGTGGCCTATCCGCAGCGCCGCGGTCATTATCCGCGCTTGCGGCGTACCCTCGGCTTTTTTACTGCGCTGCTGGTGGTCCAGCTCGCCCTGGGCGGACTCATGAGCGGGATGAAGGCCGGCCTGTTTTACCCCAGCTGGCCGGATATGAATGGGGAGCTCCTGCCGGCTGCTGTACTGGACCCCGCCGAATGGCGCGTGGAAAACCTCGTGGATTACGACCGGGGCGGCTTTGCGGTAGCCCTGGTACAGGTACTGCACCGTACGGTGGCCTACGCACTCCTCCTGTGGGGCGTATGGCTCGCGCTGCGGCTCTTCGGGCGCCTGCGCGAACCGCTGCTGCGCCGCGCTTCCGGCCTGTGGGTGAGCCTGTTGGGCGTGCAGGTGTTGCTGGGAATAATCACGGTCATCAACAGCCGGGGACAGATACCGGTGGACTACGGAGTGTACCACCAGGCCGGCGCTCTGCTGTTGCTCGGTACCACACTCTTTTTGCTCTACCACCTGGGCGGCACGTCTGCCGCTACCTCCTCAAAGCGGGAAGTTTCTTCCGGGCAGGAAGCGGTCGTAGAGGCCTGAGGCTTCCATTTGTGAGGTAAAAAACCTAGAATGGGGACCGGAAGTGTTCCCGCATATGCCGATTTACCTGTTGTCAAAGAGCGATCTGGCCTTCCCTCATCCCAGCCTGGCTTCCCCCAGGGGCATCCTGGCTATGGGCGGCGACCTGAGTCCGGAACGGCTGCTGCTGGCTTATCGCTGGGGCATATTTCCATGGTTCAATGAAGGCGAAGAAATTCTCTGGTGGTCGCCCGATCCGCGCTTCGTCCTCTTTCCGGACGAACTGAAGGTGTCCAAAAGCATGCGTCCTTATTTTAATCAGCGTAAATTTGAGGTGAGCCTGGATACCGCTTTCGACCGGGTCATTGAGGCCTGCCGGACTACCCGGCGGCCCGGCCAGCTGGGCGGAACCTGGATTACCGAGGAAATGCTGGAGGCCTACCGCCGGTTGCACAGGCTGGGCTTTGCCCATTCGGTGGAAGTGTGGAAAGCGGGCGAGCTTGTAGGCGGCCTCTACGGCATTTCGCTGGGCAAGATCTTCTTTGGCGAATCCATGTTTACGCGGGTGAGCAATGCCTCCAAGTTTGGCTTCATCTGGATCGTACGGCGATTGCGGCAGGAGGAATTCTGGCTGATCGATTGTCAGCAGGCCACCCGCCATCTGGCCAGCCTGGGGGCGCGAGGTATTTCCAGGGAACACTTCCTGGAATACCTGGAAAAAAACAGCAAGGAACCCACACTGCGCGGAAACTGGAACGACATTCTAAATACCTGAGCGCTATGCGTCTTCTCGCCGGTTTCATTTTTGTTCTGCTCGTGCACGCAGGTGCGGCCATGAGTTTTATGGGGCGCTTTCCGGGCGGGTATTTCCGCTCGCCCATCGAAGGTTCGATTTTGCTCTCCGGAACATTCATGGAGCTGCGGCCCAATCATTTCCACGCCGGCATCGACGTAAAGGGCAAAACGGGAACCCCGCTCTATGCGGCTGCCCAGGGATATATTGCCCGCATCAAGGTAGAGCCCGGCGGATACGGCCAGGCCCTTTACATCCGGCATCCCAATGGCTATACCACCGTCTATGCCCACATGGATGCCTTTGCGCCGGAGATCACCCGCTGGGTGCGCGATCAGCAATATGCCCGGCGCTCCTTTGCTGTCGATCTGCGACCGGAGGCGGGGCGTTTCCCGGTTCGGAAGGGCGAGCGCATCGGCGATATCGGAAACAAAGGCGGATCCCTCGGAGCGCATTTGCATTTCGAGGTGCGCCGGTCCGACACCCAGCGCCCGGTCAATCCGCTGCTCTTCGGCTTTGCGGTGGACGATCGCATGGCCCCCGAGCCGCGCATGCTCAAAGTGTATTCGCTGGGTCAGGATCGCGCGACCCTGCACGAGGCCCGGTACAATGTGTACAAAACGCCCAACGGCTATCGCCTGCCCGACGACACCCTGCTGGTGCCCGGTTGGCGCATGGGCCTAGGCATTAAGGTGCACGACCAGATGAACGGAGCGCCCAATTACAACGGGATTTACGCGCTGGACCTCCTGGTGGACGGCAAACCCGCCTATCAATTTGCCATGGAGTCCTTTTCTTTTTCCGAGACGCGCTACCTGAATGCACATCTGGATTATGCCGAGCAGGTGGCCCGGCGCAATTACGTACATCGCTGTTACCGCCTGCCGGGGAATGCGCTGTCCATATACGTCGACGAGGAGCAGACGGGTATCGTACCGCTGTACGAGCAGAAAGCCCAGCAGGTGATGCTGGTCATGCGGGATGCCACGGGAAATACTTCCACCCTTTCGTTTTGGGTAAAGCGCGATCCAAAGCGTCTGCTCTCCGGTTCGGAGGCCTATTCGTATGCCGTATCCCGGAACGAAGCTGCCCGAATCTCCGCCGGCGGCCTTGAGCTGCAGTTTCCGGCCGGGTCTTTCTATGAGGATGCCAAGCTTCAGTTCGGCCTGCAAACGGATACTACCCTGGAGGCGTACTCGCCCTGCTACCAGGTGGATGAGTTCACCAGGCCGGTCCATCGCTACTTCACTCTCGGAATTGAGGCGACCGGATTGCCCGTCGCCCTGCGCGACAAAGCCTGCATTGCTTATTGGGATGGACAGCGGGAAAAGCGGATCTATTCCCTGGGCGGTCGCTGGCAGGGCGATGAACTGAGGGCGAAAAGCCGGTACCTGGGCCATTTTTTCATTTCGGCCGATGAGGAAGCTCCCCGCATTCGCCCCGTGCGCTTTCAAGCCAATATGCAGGGTAAAGAGACTATGGAATTCGAGATCACGGACAATATGCCCACCGCCGGCCGAGCCCGGGGCTTGCGCTATTCGGCCTGGCTCAATGAAACCCAGTGGCTGCTTTTCGAATACGATGCCAAGAACGACCGGCTGATCCACGATTTTGATGACGGAGTGATCCCGCCCGGGCAGCACACGCTAACCCTGGTGGTGCGTGACGACCGCGGCAACGAACGCGTATGGCGAGGGAACTTTCTGCGCTGATGAACCAGGGTAGAGCTGGTTTGTTTGCTAGGCAAATCACTCACCATGACGCATCTCAAGGAAGGGGATAAAGCCCCTGATTTCAAAGGTCTGGACCAGGACGGCACGGAGCGTTCCCTGGCCGATTACCAAGGCAAAAAGCTCATTCTGTTCTTTTATCCCAAAGACAATACGCCCGGTTGCACCGCCGAGGCCTGCAGCTTGCGCGATCACTACAGTGAGCTGCGCGAACAGGGTTTCGAGCTGCTGGGGGTGAGCCCCGACAGCCAGAAAAAGCACCAGAATTTTATAGCTAAGCACGATCTGCCTTTTCCCCTCCTGGCCGATACCGAACAGGAGGTGCTCAAGGCCTACGGCGCCTGGGGCGAGAAGAAGATGTACGGAAAAACCTACATGGGCGTGCTGCGGTCTACCTTCATCATCAACGAGGAAGGCGAGATCGAGAAGATCTTTTCCAAGGTAAAGACAAAAGATCACGCCGGCCAGATCCTGGAGGCCATGGCCAGCTGATTGCCGCCACTGCGGCGCAGAGGTTCATATCCTGGGCGTGCTGTGGTAGAGGGCGATAAACAGCAGGGTTATTTTCATGGCCGGGCTGATGCGCTCACCGGTTTGATCCTCTACATTCCACTGGCGCGGATCGCCCTCATACAAGGTGTAGACCGAAAACCGGCCGTAGCGATCATCGCGCAAGAGCCATTCCTCGCGCAGGTTGGGATGCCGGGCCGTAAAGGTGAGCTGAGTTTGCGGACTGATGATGCGCCACTGGGTGGGATCGCCCGGCAAGACGGTGCGGGCGGTGATCACCTCATTGGCGTAGCGGATTTCCCAGGCATCGGGCTTGCCCGGCCATTTCTGCCGGGCCTGCCCGGTATACTCGCCCAACTCGATCACCCAGTCCAGCAAGTTGTAGTCAAAGGGCGAACGCAGGTCAAATTACCCGATTTCCCTTTCCTCCGGGCCGTCAAACAACCATCTGCGGAGAGCACTCTTACAACGTGTCTGGCCCCCAGG
>JAJDFU010000638.1 GCA_020528935.1 Saprospiraceae bacterium
CAGCTTGCGTAAGGAGAAGACACCAACCCCCACCGTAAAACCATGAAAGCGCTTGCAGGCCTCCCATCCGTCCGGCATCTACCCAGCCCATCAATCCCCCTACTCCATCCCCGTTGGCCCCAGCTTGGCCATCTTGGCAGCCGGCGGCAGGGGGGTCTTGGCGAGCAGGGCGGCTTCTTCGGGGCTGAGGTAGTACTTTTCGATGCGCTCAATGTAGTAGTCGGGCAGGGGCGAGTGCTTGAGGATGTACTTCTTGGTGGCCAGGATCTCGTCGATATAGCCCGCCTCGATGGCGTACACATCGGCCCGCCGTTCGGCACCGATGCGGAAGGTGGGCGACCAGAGGTAGTTCCAGCCGAAGCCCAGGAGGTTCCAGCCGGAGCGATCGCGGTAATCGAGCACATGCCCCAGCTCGTGGGCAAACCAGCCGGTGAGCACGTCTTCCTCCAGTTCCTCCAGGGCGTAGCCGCTGGTACAGCAGATGTCGGGCATGTACTGGATCTTATAGGCGCGCTTGCGGCGGTTCCAGAAGTGGTGGTTGAAGACGGGCTGGGCCCGCATGGTGGTCTTCTGCTTGCGGTTTTCGAGCACGTGGACGGTCAGGCCGCGGAGTTCGTCGGCAAATCCCCGGTAGGCCCGGTCGTAGCAATGGCGGAGGTAGTCGGCGAGTTGATTCATGCGCTTACCTTGGCTGGGTTGCGGTGGCGAGCGGTTGAACATAGGGTTCTGCGCAGGCGTTTTCCTAAAAAAAGACCCTATGTTCTCCACGGAAAAAATAGATGCACTGCTTGAAAGTAAGACTTATCCGGCAATTTCCATCTACCTGCCCACCTCCCGCGCCGGCCAGGTGGCCGAGGATCGCATCCGGCTGAAAAACCAGCTGCAGCGGGCCGAAGAGAAGCTGGAGGCGCTCGGTTTCAACCGGCGCGCGTTCGATCCCTGGCTCAAGCCTGCACACGAACTGGTGGAGGATGACGAATTCCTCAACCACCTGTCCGACGGACTTGCCCTGTACATCGCGCCCGATTTCTTTCAGGTGGAAGAAGCGCCCATCGATTTTGAGGAACAGGTCATGGTGGGCCGCGAGTTTTACCTCAAGCCCATCCTGGGCCTCCTCGACCGCGACGACCGCTTTTTCATCCTGGCACTCAGCCAGAAGGATGTGCGCTTTTTTGAAGGGCACCACTACAGCATCATCCCGGTGATCATCCACGATCTCGTACCTCAAAGCCTGAAGGAAGCCACCCGGGTGGACGAACGCATCAACACCCTGCAATACCACACTTCCGCCGGCCGCAATCAGGCGACCTACCACGGACACGAGCGCAGCGACGACCACCTCATCGAAGACTTCCTGCGGCAGGTCAACGACGGCCTCATGGAAATGCTACACGACGAAAAGCCCCCCCTGGTGCTGGCCGGCACCGAAGAGCTGGTGGGCATTTACCGGCAGGTAAACACCTATCCCTTCCTCTACGAGCACTATGTGCACGGCAACCCCGATGCCTGGGATCCCGTGCTGCTGCAGGAAAAGGCCTGGGAGGTCATTCAGCCCCACTTCGAGCGGCAGCTCGAGCGCCAAAAAGACCTCTACAAAGAAGCTGTGGCCATGGAGCGCGGCAGCCTGCAGCTGAGCGAACTTCTGCCTGCCGCTCAGAACGGCCGCCTGGACGTGCTCTTTCTGCAAAAGGACGCCCAAAACCCGGGCGCCTACGACGCCGAAAAGCAACGGCTGGATCACGAACCGGAAGATCCGGATCAGGCCTGGGACCTGCTGGATCGACTGGCCAAATTCGCCTACCGAAACAAGGCCAAGATCTATAACCTGCCCGCCGATCACATGCCGGATGCCCCCGATGTGAAGGCGTGTGGAGTGTACCGGTACTGATGGAGCGCGAACGGGCCGGGCAAGCGTTCGCCAAGAACGGATTTCGCGTGCGGGTAGTCCGTGTTGTAAGGTTCCCGTGTGGAACACCGAAACCCTAGCGGCCATCGCCATACTATCCTTTGGGCTGCAAACGGATCTTTTGACACCCGATTTTCCTTACAAAAAGCGCTACACCTGCATGCCGAAGGGCACTCCGGCCTGCAAGCACACCGCTTCACGAAGCAAGGGTAAGGAGTCCCTTGTTGAAGCATCCTCCGTTTTTGCGCCTCACCGGGTACCCAGATATCTCCTTTTCGCCATCAAAAACATTTTTGAGATGGCTCCTACCAGCACGGCTAGCCGGCAACACGGAAAAACTTATCTTTCGCATCCTCACCCAATGTGCCCGATATGGAAGCCTGGATGGATGCGCCCCGCGCCGTGCGCGAGGGAGAAGAACTGGATCGCGACAAGCTGGAAGCCTACCTGCATGAGCACCTGCCCGGGGCGGAGGGCAAACTGGAGGTCCGGCAGTTTCCCAGCGGCTATTCCAACCTGACCTATTTCCTGAAGCTGGGCGCGCGGGAGCTGGTGCTGCGCCGTCCTCCCTTTGGCGCCAACATCAAGACCGCTCACGACATGGGGCGGGAATACCACATTCTTTCCCACCTCTCCCCGGTATGGGACAAAGCACCCACTCCCCTGCTCTACTGCACCGACGAGAAGGTGCTGGACGCCCCCTTTTACCTTATGGAACGCGTGCGCGGCGTCATTCTGCGCCCTGAAATGGACACCGCCATGCATCCCGAACCGGCCGTCATGCGCCGCATCGGAGATGCACTGGTGGACACGCTGGTCGAGTTGCACGGCATCGACTACCGGGCCGCCGGCCTGGGCGAACTGGGCCGGCCGGAAGGCTATGTGCAGCGGCAGATCGAAGGCTGGACCAAGCGCTACTTCAAAGCCAAGACCGACGAGGTACGAGAGATCGAGCAGCTGGCCCGTTGGCTGGCCGATCATCAACCGCCGGAGCAGGGGGCTACACTCATCCACAACGACTTCAAGTACGACAACCTGGTGCTGGATCCGGCCGATTGGTCGCGCATCATCGCCGTGCTCGACTGGGAGATGGCCACGGTGGGCGATCCCCTGATGGACCTGGGCACCAGCCTCGGCTACTGGATCAATCCCGGCGATCCGGAGCTGATGCAGCAGTTCAAGCTCAGCCCCACCTACCTGCCCGGCAATCCCAGCCGCGAAGAAGTAGTGCAGCGCTACGCTCAGCAGAGCGGCCGCCCGGTGGACAACATCGTCTTCTACTACGCCTACGGCCTGTTCAAGATCGCCGTCATCCTGCAGCAGATCTACTACCGCTACAAAAAAGGCTACACCAAAGATCCTCGCTTCGCCCCCCTGCACTTCGCCGTGCGCCTCTGCGGTACCGTGGGGCTGCAGGCCATAGAAAAGCAGCGACTGGATGGTTTGTTCGGGTAGAGGGGAGTTAGAATACAGACTGGTCTCCAGGACATACGCGCTACGGCTTTTCCTGGGGGAATCCGAAATGGCCCCGGCAACTGCAAAGTGGGAACCTTGCCCAAGAGCCGACACACCGATGAACCGCAACGCGGCCGAAGATTGCTGCTCCGCAGGAACGGAGTGTTCTTCCACAAAACAGGTATCTACCGCCTGTTTTATTCGGCTTCGATGGGCTTCGCGAAGCTGCTCGCCTGTTTCGGCGGCCGCAGGCCGATCCGGCCGGGGCCTTCGTGCACTTCGTAGATAATGCGATCGGTGGGGCCGATCTCGCTGCCGTGCAGCAGGTAGTATTGATCCGGCAGCTCTTTCGGGGTTTGGATCACGGGCTGATTGCGCTGTTTCTTCAAGTACACCAGCAGGATGTAGGACACCGGCGAGCCCGCGAGCACGCGGATGGTGTCTTCCGCCGGTACCAGCCGGGCGATCTCCTGCGCAGCCTCGCGCTCCACCTGGGCGTTCGAGTCGTGGGCCCGCTGCGGCAGGATGGTAAGGTCAAAATACAGACGCAGCCCGGCCACGGCGATGAAAAAGAGCGGCCACTGCCAGGCCGGGTGCCGAAACTGCAGAAAGGCCAGCAGGCCGAAGAACAGAGCAAAGCCAGTGCAAACCGGAAAGAGCCCGGGCAAAAACTGCATGTCCTCCACCCAGAGCAAGGCCAGGGCCCCCAGCGGTAATACCGCATGAACCACCAGCAAAATGCCGCGCAGCAGGCGATCGCGCCAGCGACTGCGCAGCGCGGCTCGTTGCTGCCAGGCATAGATCAGGATCAGCAAAAACAGCGGATACAGCATATAGATGTAGCGCAGGCGGGCATCGGGAGAAAGCCAGTAGGGCGGTAGGTTGATCAGGACCGCCACCACAGCGAACGCGATCAGCGGCTGGCGGCGCAATACCCTCCACAGGTCCTTCCGCAGCAGATACACCAGCAGGATAGAGCCGGGGAGCAGGTCTTTTACGATGTGAAGCGGAAAGGTAAACAGATGGGTCAGCAGGCGCACCACCGGATTTTCGACCAGCAGCCGGTCGGACGACTCGGTGAACAGGCGCGCGAGAAAGGGGGCGGGATCCTCGTAGCGGGCATAGATGTAGTAATAGCCCCCTACGATCAGGGCGAACAACAGCATCCCCAGAAAGTGATAGCCGCTCCGCAGGACCTTCCATTTGCGCCGGTAGCCCAGCCAGCCCACCACCGTCAGGCCGGTGAAGAGCACCGAGGGTATTCCCTTGGTCAGAAAG
>JAJDFU010000372.1 GCA_020528935.1 Saprospiraceae bacterium
CGATCCGCCAGCGGCCGCCCACCCGGGCGCATTCCGCTTCCAGCCAAAAGGCGGTCTGTGCATTGGGATCCGTACCGGTACAATTGCAAAAGCCATCCTCCGCATCGTTTTCCGTAGCCGGATCCCCGTCGTCGCAGGGTGTCCCGGCCGGCGGGCAGCCCTCCGGGCCGACGGTGATCAGGGCCACCCAGTCCTGGTCGGGTTGTGCGGGGGGCTGACCAATGGAGTGAAGACCGGGGCCTTCGAGGGCGGGCACACTGCCGGTTTGCAGGCTGCCCCCCGTGCGGGGATTGTACCAGCGCAGCTCAAAGCTGCGATCGTAATCCTGGAGGTCCAGATCGATGGGATCGGCCTGCCCGTCCGCGATGTAGATGACGTAGGTGCTGCCCGGTTCGGCCAGGCAGAAGGCTTGATTGCCGTCGTTGTCGTTGCCGATCAGTTCGTTGTGGTTGTCCATCTTCCAGAAAGGCACCCATTGGGTCATGAATGCGTGGGCGTGGCGGTTGTAGCTCCACATGTTGCTTCGCGAACGGAAGTCCTGGCAGGTGAGGTCGGAATGCGGAAGGCTATAGCCGAAGTAATATTCCACCCCGGCCCCGCCGGCCAGCAGGTTGCCCCAGAGGACCGCCTTCCGGATATCGGCCTGGCTGGGCGTTCCGGTATAGGCGTCGTGGGGTACGCCGATCTGAGCGTTGCCCTGCTCGTCGTTGGCGACCACCCAGGCTTTAGCGGCATCGCGCGACTTGCTGATCCACTCCAGGCTGCGCCGGTGCACGCCCGACCACCCCACCTGAAGGCTGGCCCCGGTAAGGGCGCTGGCACCTCCCAGCAGGGGTGCCTACACTGCATCGTCCTGCCCGTGATAGGTGTGAATGACGATGGGATGGCCGTAGGGATCCATCCGGGCGAAGTAATCGGCAAAGGCCTTGCGCTGCGCGTCGGTGTTGGTGTTTTCCTCACCCAGGTTCCAGTTGAGGGCCAGGTGGTGTGCAAAGCGGGCGATCAACTCCCGGTAGTAGAGCGTCCGCTCCGGCCCGAGCGCGCCGCCGTCCAGGAGTTGGTCGTTTTCGGTTTCCTGTGTTTTGACGTGCAGGTGGAGCCCCAGGCGGTCGGCATGCTCGAAGACCATTTCCCACTGGTCCAGCTTGGAGCAATCCATGCGCAGGCGATCTTCCCTGTTGTCGGAGATGTACGGGAACACATTTTTGTCGTCTCCGCCGATGTTCATCGTGAGAAATGAAAAAGCATTCTGACCTTCCTGGGCCAGGTAGTTGATTGCTCCGATAATTCCCTTACCTTTGTTATTCTTCCAGCTGGGATCGCCCGTATTCCAGTCCTGGATGTGAGGCGCCCAGTTTTTTCGGCGATTGCCGTTATCGGGCGTATTGTCAAAATCCTCGTAGGCCAGGAAGTTTTCGGGGGCATCTGCACCAATTTTCAGAAAATAATCTCCGGTTTCGGCAAAGCGGAGGTAACGTTCGCCAACGTATTCCAGGCGTCCTTTACCCCGGTGATCGCGTCCCGTCTTGTCGGTGGGCGCTACCTGAAACGAACCGCTCAGGCCGTCGAAGGCCGTGGGGCTACCAGCGTCCGGCCTATCGCTCAGGGCTACGTGGGGTCCGGTTCTGAAGGAAGCCGTCCAGGTCCAGTTGCCGGCCCGGTGCGGGCTGAAATGAACCCGCCACGCGTTTCCGGCCGAGGCGCCGCTTTGCGCTGCCTGCCCGTCGGCGGCGTAAAAGCCGGGCACCTGGAAGGTCTGGCTGTCCCGTCTGAAGGTTACGTCCAGGCGGTAGTCGGTAAAGGGGTTGGGGTCGGCCGTCTCCGAAGTGTTTGGGCCTTCAAAGGTGATCGTGATCTTGTGCCAGGTTTGGAGTTCTCCCTGCAGGATGAATTGGGCAGAAGCCTGAATAGTACCGGCCCAGAAAATCAGCAGTGCGGCGGAAACTTTCATGTGCCCGAAATCGGTTTTTTGGCGGTGGGCTGGTGCCCATACGCGCGTTGGGAAAAAAAGATGATATAACCGGGAGAGACTCGCGAAAGAGAAGAGAAACGCAATCGACGGACAATATACAATTCTTTACGCAGAGAGGCAGCCAGATCTACGAAACGACAGGCCGTGGATCTTCATCGGCAGATGAAAAATACCATTCGGCAGCATTAAAAACCCTTTGATTTTTTTTGCGATGAAAAGGAGACTCAAGGTATTTAAATTTGGCGGGGCTTCCCTGAAAGATGCCGAAGCGCTGCGCAATGTGGCTCAGATCCTGCGCAAGCAACAGGATGGGCCTTTGCTGGTGGTCGTATCGGCCATGGGCAAGACGACCAATGCCCTGGAAGAGGTAGTGGCGGCCCACTATCGGGAAAACGAAGAAGCTATTTTCCTGCTGCACCAGCTACGGGATCGCCATCTGGAAGTGGCCAGATCGCTCTTTGCCGGTCAGGCCCAGGTATCCGAAGCCCCCTGCCAAACCGTCGCGGAAGCGGGGCAGTGGTTGCACCGCAAGGCGGGGGAGGTGTAGTACGATGAGCTGTACGATCAAGTGTTATCGGTGGGCGAGCTGGCTTCCAGCCAGCTGGCGGCCGCCTACCTGAACGAGGTAGACATATCCACGCGCTGGCTGGATGCCCGGGCGGTCATTCGCACCGACGCCATCTACCGGGAAGGATGGGTGCAATGGGAAAAGACCCAGGAGCAGTACGACACCCTCGTGCGCCCCATGCTGGAAGAACCCGGGCTCATCCTCACCCAGGGCTTTCTGGGCAGTACTACCGACAACCAGACGACGACCCTGGGCCGGGAAGGTTCGGATTACTCGGCAGCCATCTTTTCCTTTTGTGCGGATGCCGAAAGCATGACCATCTGGAAGGATGTACCCGGCGTGCTCACCGCAGACCCCCGTTTGTTTGAGAATGTGATCAAGCTGGATCGCCTCTCGTACCGGGAAGCCATCGAAATGACGTATTACGGCGCCAAGGTGATCCACCCCAAGACCATAAAGCCGCTTCAAAACAAGAGCATTCCCCTGTACGTGAAGTCCTTCATAGAACCGGAAGGGGAGGGCACCTACATCTCCGACGAAGTGGAGGACAATTATCCCTCCATGGTGGCCGTGGAGCACCATCAGGCGTTGCTGCAAATTTCCACGCGCGATTTCTCCTTTGTAGCGGAGCACCATATGAGCTACCTCTTCAAGCTGATCGCCGATCTGCGCCTGCAGGTGAATATGATGCAAAATTCGGCGATCAGCTTTTCCGTTGTCCTGAACGATGTGGACGACAGGGTGGATCGATTCACCGAGCTCATTGAGAAGGAATTCAAGGTCGTGGCAGATCGCGGCCTGGAGCTGATCACCGTCCGCCATTTCCGGCAGGAAGTTTTGGACAGCCTGCGGCGGGGGAAGATCGTTCTGCTTGAAGAGCGCATTCGCAATACGGCCCAACTGGTGGTGAAAGACGTGCCCATGATGGTGCGCAAGTCCAAGTGGCCCAACGGAAAAGCCCCCGGCTGAAGGGCACCGGCAGAAAATTCCGATCTTTTGGCATGTTTTCTGCCTTTCGCACCTTTGTGGAGGACCAGCAGCTCTGGCAACCCCACCACCGCATCCTCGCCGCCGTTAGCGGGGGGCTGGATTCGGTAGTGCTGGCCCACCTGCTCCACCTGGGAGACTGGCCCTTTGCCCTGGGCCACCTCAATTTTTCGCTTCGAGCTGCAGCCTCCGATGCGGATGCCGCCCTCGTTCGCACCTTGGGCAAAGCCTATGGCGTGGCTGTGTACGATACGGTGGTGGACACCCGCAAGGCTCGCCAGCCGGGCGAATCCATACAAATGACGGCCCGGCGGCTGCGGTACGACTGGCTGGAAAAGATCCGCGAACGGGAAGGCTTCGACTGGATCGCCACGGCGCATCAGGTGGATGACTCCCTGGAAACGACGCTGCTCCATTTGGCCAAGGGCACCGGTTTGAAGGGGTTGCTGGGCATTCCCTTACGCAAGGGGCGCGTGGTACGCCCCCTCCTTTTTGCGACCCGCCGGCAGGTTGAAGCCTTTGCTCGCCGCGAGGGGCTTACCTGGCGCGAGGACGCATCCAACCTGGAAGACACCTACGATCGCAACAAAATCCGGCTGCACGTGCTGCCGGTGCTTCGGCAGCTCAATCCGCGTCGTTCTGAAACGGCCGTACAAACTTTTGCCCACCTGCGCCAATCGGCTCTGCTGGCCGACGAAGCTGCCGCTACCTGGAAGGCGCGTTGCGTGAAGCAGGAGGAGGAGTCCGGCCGGGTCGTCATCGAACTGACCCTCCTGGGCGATCATCCCGCCTTGCAGGGCTTGCTGTTCCGGTGGTTGCAGCCCTACGGCTTTTCCGGCGCACAGGTCGGGCAGATCATCGACAGCCTGGGCCGGCCCGGCGCCCGTTTCGACGCATCGGACTATCGCCTGCTGGTGGACCGCCAACGGCTCGTTCTGGAACGGCAGGCAGATGCTTCGGCCCGTTCCTTTTTTCTGCCGGAATCGGGCCACAGTGTTCGTTTGGATGGCGGACAGCGCCTCTCGGCCAGCACCCCGCGGCCCGTTCCTTCCGTCCTTCCCGGGTGCGCACGTTAGGCACGGCACGGTGCCGACTCACTGAGCTTAC
>JAJDFU010000584.1 GCA_020528935.1 Saprospiraceae bacterium
TTGGGGCTTCCCTTCCCCAACCGGGTCGCCCCCGGGTTGTCCGGCCCCGGGCCCCAGGTCGATGGGGTCGTCCGAGGCGGGCATGTTGTCTTTGTCGTGCTCGACGACGAGCACCGTATTCCCGAGGCGGGAGAGCTCGCGCAGGGCCTCGATCAGGCGCTGGTTGTCGCGCTGGTGCAGGCCGATGCTCGGCTCGTCCAGGATGTAGGTGATTCCGGTGAGCTGTGAGCCGATCTGGGTGGCCAGGCGAATGCGTTGCGCTTCCCCGCCGGACAGGGTGCGCGCCGGCCGGTCCAGGGAGAGGTAGTCGAGCCCGACATGCAGGAGAAAGCGCAGGCGCAGGCGGATCTCCTTGAGTACATCCCGGGCGATGAGTTGCTGGCGCTCGCTCATCCCCTTCTCTACTCCCTGGATCCAATCGTACAGTTCGGTGAGGTCCATCTTGGCCAGCTCGCCGATGTGGCGGTCGCCGATCTTGAAATGGAGGGATTCCTGTTTGAGCCGATAGCCCCCGCAGGTCGGGCAGGTATCCACGCTCATAAATTCCTCGGCCCAACGGCGGATCTTCTCCGAGGTAGTGTCTTCGTACCAGCGCGCTACCATTTTCAGCAGGCCGTCGTAGGCGAGGTTGTAGGAGTACTCGCTGCCCGATGCACCCAGGCGCACTTCCAGGGCTTCGTCGCCGCCGTACAGGATGACCTTCAGAGCCTCCTCGGGGATCTCACGTACCGGCGTGGCGAAGGTGAACTGATATTTTTTGGCGATCGCCCGGAGCTGTTTAAAGGTGAGGTTGTTGCGCACCTCCCCCAAAGGCACGATCCCGCCTTCGTTGATGCTCTTGCGATCGTCGGGGATCACCTTCCGGAGATCCACCTTGTTGATGGTGCCCAGGCCGTTGCAGGTGCGGCAGGCGCCGTAGGGCGAATTGAAGGAAAAGGAATTGGGCGAAGGCTCCTCATAGGAAATGCCGGAATCGGGATCCATGAGGTGTTTGCTGTAGGCAAAGGTCTCCCGGGTCTCGTGATCCAGCAGGAAGAGCATGCCGTTGCCCATTTTCAGGGCCGTCTGCATGGAAGAAGACAGGCGGTCGGTGCGGCCCTTTTGCAGCTGCAGCCGGTCCACCACGACTTCGATATCGTGGATCTTGTAGCGATCCACCTGCATGCCGGGCTCCAGGTCCAGCATGACGCCATCCACGCGCACCTTGGTAAACCCCTGCTTGCGCACTTGCTCGAACAGCTCGCGGTAATGCCCTTTGCGGCCGCGCACCAGCGGGGCCAGCACGGCGACCTTGCGGCCGTGAAACTGCTCCAAAATGCGCCCTTTCATCTGCTCTTCGGTATACTTCACCATCTTTTTGCCCGTCTTGTGGGAATAGGCCTCGCCGGCCCGGGCATAGAGGAGGCGCAGAAAGTCGTACACCTCAGTAATGGTGCCTACCGTGGAGCGCGGATTGCGGCCGGTGGTTTTCTGCTCGATGGAAATGACCGGACTCAGGCCGGTGATCTTTTCCACCTCCGGCCGCTCCATTTCCCCGATAAACTGGCGTGCGTAAGCAGAAAAGGTTTCCATGTACCGCCGCTGCCCCTCGGCATAGATGGTGTCAAAAGCCAAGGACGACTTACCGCTCCCGCTGATGCCGGTGATCACCACCAGCTTATTGCGCGGAATGCGAAGGTCAATGTCCTTCAAGTTGTGCTCGCGAGCGCCAATGACCTCAATAGCATCGTGCCCGAGAGCTGCCAAGCCGTTCTTCTTCGCTTTTGCCATAGCGTGAGCTATAAACGCCGGGTGGGTGTACTGTGTTGAGCAAAACGCAAAATTATGCCCCCTGCGGATACTTTCCAAGCAGACTTATGCATCCGCTGCCATCTTCAATACCTCCCGCACCACCAGGCGCATCCTGGGTTCGGCAGCCTGGGCCACCTGGATGACCTCCTCTACGGTCGTGGGCTGTATAGCCTCGATGGGATAGCAGGCATTGGTGGCTACCGACACCACGAAGACGGGCAAGTCCATATGGCAGGCGGCAATGACCTCGGGGATGGTGGACATCCCCACCAGGTCGGCCCCGAGAATGTGGGCCATTCGATACTCGGCCGGGGTCTCCAGATTGGGGCCCTGCAGGCCCAGATATACGCCCTCATGAGCGGGAATGCCGTGCGCTGCCGCAACCTCCAGGGCTCGGGCGTTGAGCCGCCGGTCGTAAGCGCGGAGCATATCCGGAAAGCGGGGGCCCAGGCGCTCGTCGTTGCGGCCGCGCAGGGGGTTTTCAGCATGCAAGTTGATGTGGTCGCGCACAAAAACCAGATGGCCGGGCCGGATGTCGGGATTGACGCTTCCCGCCGCATTGGATATCACGAGCCGCTCCACCCCCAGCATACGCAAGACCCGAACGGGAAAGGTAACCTGCTGCATGCTGTAGCCTTCGTAGTAGTGAAAGCGACCGGCCAGAGCCGCTACCGGAAGGCCGTGGAAGAACCCCAGGTAGAGGCGGCTGCGGTGACTGCGCACCGTGGATTCGGGAAAATGGGGAATGCCCCGGTAGGGAATGTCTTGCTCGACCTCGATCTCCTCGGTGAGCTTGCCCAGGCCTGTGCCCAGGATAATGCCGTAGCGGGCCTGGAAATCCGTCCTGCTCCGGATGTAGGCCACCGCTTCCTGGATATCGTCGTACAGCATATCTGGCGTTTTAACGCCGGTGAAAATACGTGGATTCCGGGAGGAACGCGAAGTGGCTCATCGCACTCCGCCGGCTGTTGCAAGTGCAGATGATGACCGGCCGTCGAGCCCACAACGGCCCCGGATGTGCCCGGCCAATTCGCCCCCATCGCATCCGGGCAGCAGACCAGGGATGGGAATCGGGACGTAGACAGTATGTTTTCAGGCGGCGTATCGGGAATATATAATCAGCTTGTGGTCAAAAACGGAAACAGCCAGGTTGTTTCCCGGGCCGGTCTTCCGCTGCATTGGAGCTGGTCATGTATTCCGGCTCATCCACAAAGGAATCCGAGGCGATCCGGTCGGCCAGCAGCGTGCCGCGCCGGCTGAGCCGGTACACACCCTCTTGTTCGGATACCAGGCCGTTCTGCAGAAAAGGCATCGCCTCGCGCCGGAAATGCGCCCAGAAGCCTTCGCCCAGCGCCTTCAACTCTTCCGCTGTACAGCCCCAGGCCGTGCGCAGCCGGGTGAGGACGTATTCGTTGTAGCGCCGGACCGGGGTCAGCATTTCCCGTTCCCAGAGCTCGTGCTCCAGCCCCGCCCATTGTTCGGCTGCTTTCAGGCTTTTGATGTACCGGGGGTTGTGCGAAACATTCCACTGCCGGCTCTGCCCGTCGAAGGAGTGAGCCGAAGGCCCCAGCCCCAGGTAGGGCAATCCCAGCCAATAGCTGCTGTTGTGGCGGGCCCGGTGGCCGGGCCGCGCAAAGTTGGAGATCTCGTAGTGCTCATACCCGGCAGCGGACATCCAGTCCATGAGCAGCTCGAACTGCCGGGCTGATTGCTCGTCGTCCACCGGCCGCGCCTTCCCCTTTTCGATCAGGTGGGCCAGGGCCGTGCGGGGCTCTACGGTGAGTGCGTAACAGCTCAGATGGGGAATGCCGAGGTCCAGCACCTGCTGTACGTTGGCCGCCCACTGCGCATCGCCGGTGGTGGGCGCGCCGTAGATGAGGTCCACAGTAAGGTCCTCGAAGCCCGCATCCTGCACCCGCTGCAGGCAGCGGACGGCTTCATCCGCCGTGTGGGCCCGGTTGAAATAGCGCAGATCTTCTTCGGAAAAGGACTGCAGGCCGATGCTCAGGCGATTGACGGGACTCCGCCGGAGTGCATCCACCTTTTGCGGACCGAGGTCGTCGGGATTGGCCTCCAGGGTGATCTCCGCATCGGATGCCAGTGTAAAGGTTGTATCGAGCTGCTCAAACAGGGTCATCAGTTCGGCTTCCGTCAGCAGCGAAGGGGTTCCCCCACCCAGGTATACGGACTCGATGCGCGGGGCCTGCCCCAGGTAATGCCGGCGCAGCACAATCTCCCGCCGGACGGCCTCCAGCAGGTCGGCCTTCAGTCGCAGGGAAGTACTGAAGTGGAAATTGCAATAGTGACAAGCCTGCTTGCAAAAGGGAATATGGAGGTAGATACCGGCCAATGCGATTGTACTTTTACACGAACGTCCTGCGTTTGAAACGGCAAAAGGGGAGCATAAGATTTGTACGCCTACCAGAAAATGGCCGTGACCGTTGTCCTGATCCTGTTTGCGCTGTTCGGCCTGCAGGCCCAAAAGCCCTATCGGATCGACCTTCAAATGGACGGCGGCCTCCCAAAAGGCGTGCGCCTCGACACAGCCCAGCCCGACAGCCAGGCCGTTTGGGATGCCTTGCGCACCCTGCGGCAGGATCTCTTCGCCGCTTCCTATCTGGAGGCTTCCATCGACTCCGTGCGCTGGAAGGGGCGCACCGCTACCGCCTGGCTGCATGTGGGGCAGCCCTGGCGGTGGTTGCGCCTGTATCCCGGCCAGCCGGAGGATCCCTTCTGGGAACGGGTTAAGCTGCGCTTCAAAAACTACCGCGACAAGCTGCTGCAACCGGCCGACATCCGCCTGCTGCGCGAACAGGTGCTGCAGGAGTTGGAAAACC
>JAJDFU010000116.1 GCA_020528935.1 Saprospiraceae bacterium
GGGCTGTGAAGGTGTGAGGGGGTTGAGGAATGGATATTCCACAGGTACATCTGCATGCGGCCGTTCAGGCCATCGGGGGTAACCGAGAAGTTGGCGTTGTTCTGGCCGCCGCCATCCTGAGCGGGGGCGTTGACGAAGTCATTTCCCAAGCCTCCGCGGCCGTAGTTGTTGGCTTGGAAGTTGCCGGCCTCCTCATCGAATCCGTAGGCGTAGGCGATGTCGTGCATCATATTGTTCAGGTAGAACAATTGGGTGACTGCCGCCTCTTGATTTTCTTCGGGTGCAAGCTCGAGGTCAATGGGGAAATCAAAATTCAAATCTGCCCCACCGTCGGGTTCGTCGCCCATGGGAGTGTCGTCTCCGCTGGCATCCAGGTAAGCGTGCACGTTGTTGCCGCGGGTAATGGTGAATTCCGGCCCTTCGATGCCATCGGTATCGTGCCAGCCAAAGGGAGAAGCCATGGAGTCGGCAGGGTTGGTGACAATAGAGCGCTCTCCGTCATTTGGAGCTTCTATTGGCAGGGCATAAACGTTATAGCTAGCGCTATCCACTGAAAGGCTTCGCTCTTCGTTTGCTGTCACCTGATCCAGCTGAGCAGCATTCAAGCCGCAATCGCTGCCGTGGCGGTGCTCCGGAGCGTCAAAGCTGCAGTAAACCGTCCAGTTGTTCTGGTCGAGCACCAGGCCAGAGAGCGCATCCACGCGGAGGCTCCAGTAATCGGCGCTGTTGGGCATATCGAGGGCGAGGTTCCACGCCAGGCGGAGCTTGCCTCCTTCAACGGATTGGTAAACCAATTGCACTGTGATGTCCGAATTGGATATCGCCCCGCCGGTGAACGTGTAGCGCTGGTTTTCTTCCCCTTTAAGCCGAAACTGCCCCTGTGGGACTAAGCCCAGGTGGGTAGCTGCGGCTTCGATCGCCTCGGCCGGGCTGAGGGAAGGTTCAGTAGCATTGACCCGCTCCGCTACATTGGATTGAAAGCGGTTGGTAGCAAATTTCACTTCGCCTTCCTGCACGTGAACGCCGTTGATGGCGTTGTAGAGTTCAATACCGGCGTAGCGCTGATTGAAGTAAAAGTGGGTGGTGCCGTTGTGGCGGCTGTAAACCCGGTCGCGCAGTTTAACGTCTCGAAGGTCACCATCCGAGAGCTTCCAGGCTTCCCCCTGTTCCTGCAAGTAGCGCAGTGCAATGTCCAGCGGTGCATCAGATTGGGCAAATAGCCCGCTGCTTATACCTAGTCCGAGCAGGACTAGGAAAAGGTTGGTAAAAGTCCTTTTCATACTATTCACAAAGTTGTTGGTAATAAAATAAAGGCGGCTTTTCAGGGTGGTTCTTTAAGGCAGGTGACAAAAATATGTAAAAAACTGCTTTCGGCACTATCGACTTTCAAGCTTATAATGGATCAGCCGAATAAGCCCTGCATTTGTCGGGAAAAATGCACGACCTTTATCGCGTTATGGCGAAACAAAACCAGAAAAATCTGCTCTACGGCCGGCATCCGGTGGTAGATGCCCTCAAAAACGGTGTGGCTCTGGACCGGGTGTTGCTGCAACAAGGCATCCGGGGAG
>JAJDFU010000119.1 GCA_020528935.1 Saprospiraceae bacterium
CTCAGATCGTGGGGCAGTGGGGGCACTTAGCTAAAGAAGCGGAATGTGCGCGATTCCCCGTAAAGCCGGTTGACCATTGCTAATTCCATGGGTTCGTCCTCCGGGCGTATAGGGCGCAGGAAGACCGGCTTGCCATTCTTAGCCGTAATGGTTTTTTGGTAGCGGCCCGGATAGGGCGGTAGGACCAAGTGTTGATGGGGCTTCTGTTTTTGCGGCTCCCCCGATTCCAGCACGACATGGGCGTCGAGCATGATACCCCCTGTTTCGTCCATGACAAAGGGGTTGATGTCCACCTCCCGGATTTCAGGGAAGTCCATGAGCAGGTAAGAAAACTTGCAAAGTGTGAAGGCCAGGGCTTCCAAGTCTACGCCAGGCAAGTTGCGGTAGCCCCGGAGTAGGGGATAAATTCGGGTGCCCTCGATGATGCGGTGTGCCAGCGCCATATTGAGTGGTGGCAGGCCAATTCGGGTGTCGTTGTGCACTTCCACTTCGATGCCGCCTTTGCCGAACACCACCACCGGCCCAAGCACGGTATCCTTGCGCCCGCCAATCAACAGCTCGTAGGGTTTTTGCACCATACGCTCAATGATGACACCGCGCACTTCTGCTTCGGGCTCCTCTGCTTTTACCTGAGCAGTCACTTCCTCGAAGGCCCGCTCCACCCTTTTTTTGTTTTTAAGGTTCAGCCGCACGCCTCCCAGGTCAGCTTTATGGTAAACCTGCGGGCGGGCAATTTTCATAGCCACCGGGTAGCCGCAGGCTTTGGCGCAAGCGGCCGCTTCCTCAGCGGTCCGCGCGAACCGGTGAGCCGTCACTGGCATTTCGTAGCAGGCCAGCAATGCTTTGGCTTCATGCTCCATCATTTGCAGGCGGCCCTCCGCTCGTACTTGGGCGATGATTTCTGCTGCTTTCTCCTTGTCTGAGTGGAATTGCTGTGGTTCTTCCGGGGGTGTTTCGTAGAGCAGTTCCAGGTTCCGGTGGTAGCCGTACATTTTCAGGAAGACGTCCACGGCGCTTTCGGGATAGCGGTAGGGCGGGACTTTCCCGCTCTCGAGAATGTCCCTTGACTCTTGAACGCCGCGCTCCCCCATCCAGGCGGCGAACAGGGGTTTTTGAGACCTTCGGTTGACCTCCACCACGGCCTTAGCCACTTCCTCCGGGTCGGTCATGGACTGATAGGTGAGGATGACGAGCACGGCATCGGTATTGGCATCCCGGAGCAAGTTGAGCAGGGCATGCCGGTAAACCTCCGCGTCGGCATCGCCCAGTATATTGACGGGATTGCTGTGGCTCCAGTTGACCGGCAGCCCTTCGTTGAGCTTTTCGTAGGTTTTTTCTTTCAACTTGGCCAGTTGGCCGCCGTGGGTCATCAGGTAGTCGGTAGCCAGGACACCCGGGCCGCCCGCGTTGGAAAGGATGGCCAGCAGGTTGCCCTTGGGAGAGGGCTGCAGGGCCAGGGATTGAGCCCAGTTGCACAACTGGGAGATGGTATTCACCCGGCAGATGGCCGAGCGCTCGAAAGCGGCCGCAAAAACGGCAGACTTGCCCCCCGCGCGCCCCACAGGGGA
>JAJDFU010000186.1 GCA_020528935.1 Saprospiraceae bacterium
ATGGGTGGCTCTCAGGCAAGGAGCACCGGAGTTACGCGGTGCTCCTTTTGTATTTGGGGCTTATTCGAGCCGTGACGAGGCGGAGCCTGTCACGGTGGTGACATCCCGACACGGCGCAGCCGGTCCGGATCGTCACCATCCGATGGGTGGCTCTCAGGCAAGGAGCACCGGAGTTACGCGGTGCTCCTTTTGTATTTTTTAGTTGATTTGGTGACATCCCGACACGGCGCAGCCGGTCCGGATCGTCACCATCTTATCGGTGCGGGACAAAATCCGAAAGGGCGGCCGACTGAACGGCCGCCCTTTCGGGGCATGGAACTTCAGTCTGGTGGTGACCGCGAGCGAGTGCGAATGTTTTGGCAAAGGTTACATTCTCACGATTCGCAGGGAGTGCTCGCGCTTGTCCCGTTGAATGCGCAGGATATAGACGCCCTTGGGCAGGTCTTTCAGCGACAGGGACTTGCTGTAGGTACCGGTCACTTGCTCATCCCAGCTGCGCAGGATGCGCCCATCCAGATTGAGCAGCCGGAACTGGTAGTTGCCATGCTGCTCGACCTGCATTTGCAGCAGCACCCGGTCGTGAGCGGGATTGGGCGCCAGGCTCAACTCCTTGAAGTGGAGTTCGTCCTCCACGCGGGTGGCCTGAGTGGGTTCAATGCTGTAAATGCGGCCGTCCAGATCGGCGAGGAAGAGTTCTCCGTCCTGGTTTTCGCCGAAGGTGCTGATCTCGTTGTCGGTGTCGAGCAGCTCTTCATTAGACCACACGCCCCCGTCTTCGGAAAGGGCCCAAATGCGGCCGGAACAATAGTCGGCATAGATGTATTTGCCCACCAGTTCGGGAATCTTGGAACCCCGGTATACGAAGCCGCCGGTCACCGAGCAGCCGCCGTTCGAGCCGTGTTCGTATTCCCAGACCGGGAAGGTGTAGGAACTGATCGGTCCGCAGCCATCGGTATTGTATTCGCTGGAAGCTTCGTAGCATCGCCAGCCGTAGTTCTCACCGCCATTGCTGTCGGCGAGTTGCCGGTTCACCTCCTCGAGTTCGTTCTGGCCAACGTCGGCGATCCACATATCGCCGGTCGCGCGGTCGAAGCTGAAGCGCCAGGGGTTGCGCAGGTCCAGCGCCCAGATCTCATCCAGGATCTCGGGATCATCCAGGAAGGGGTTGTCGTCGGGGATGGTGTAAGGGTCGCCCTGATCCACGTCGATGCGAATCATTTTACCCAGGTAGGTGTCGCCCCGCTGGCCGGCATTGACGGGGTCGCCGGCACTGCCGCCGTCGCCCAGGCCGAAGTACAGCATACCGTCCGGGCCGAAGTTCAGGTCGCCGGCATTGTGATTGCCAAAGGGCTGATCCTGAGTGAGGAGGACCTTTTCCGAATCGGGATCGGCCTCGCGACCTTCCACGTCTACGGTGAAGCGGGAGATGACCGTATTCCCGCTGTTGTTGGTGTAGTTGACGTAGAGGTAGTTGGAGTCGGGATATTCCGGATGAAAGACCAGGCCCAGCAGGCCGCGTTCGGAGCCTGACTGCACGCGATCGTCAATGTCGAAGAACACGTCCGGACTGAGGGTGCCGTCCGGTTCAAGCACGCGTACGATGGCCCTGCGCTGTACGACATACAGCTTGTTTTCGTGATCGAAAACGAGGTCGACGGGGTTGGTAAATGATCCGTTGATCAGCTCCAGCTTGATCAACTGGGCGGTGCTCTGGCTGGCGCCCAATAAGAGTGCTCCCAGGACCAGAGGTAGTAAAGCTTGTTTCATGATGAAGCGGTTTACGGTAAGAACTGGAAATTTGGGCAAATGTTGTATATGTGCCGGCCGGAGATAGGGCCGGTTACGGAGCGGAAAATACGGACAAGGCAGAAGACCTGCTCTTTGCGCCTTGAGCGGATAGTTAGTATGTTGCCACAACATAAGCGCAGCCCCATGACCGATCAAAAGGCACTCCAAACCCTTCGCATCCCCACGCCCTCCGGCCCCCTGCGCGTGCTGGTCAGTGCCTGCTTGCTGGGCACCCTCTGCGGCTACGACGGCAGCTCATACGGGGATCACCCGGGAGCGAAACGCCTGACGGATTACGATACCATCCGCCTCATACGCTTTTGTCCGGAGGATTACGCCTTCGGCACTCCCCGCGAGCTATGCGACATCCACGGCGGCACCGGCCTGGACGTGCTGGAAGGCCGCGCCCGGGTGCTCACCGAAAGCGGCCTGGACTGGACGGAAGGGATGATCCGCGCTTCGGAGGCCATGCTGGACCTGGCCCGCCGCCGGCGCGTGGAGCTGGCCGTGCTCATGGACATCAGCGCCGCCTGCGGCAGCCAGGTGATCTACGACGGCAGCCGCCTGTCCGAAAATCCCACCTACCAGATCGGCATGGGCGTGTGCGCCGCCCAGCTCCACCGCTATGGCATCCCCGTGATCAGCCAGCGCGACTTCGCCTCCCTGGAGATCCTTTATCGCAAGCTGGACCCCTCCCACCGTGTGGATCCCACTGCCATCGACCATCACGAGACGGACTGGTATAAAGCCTACTTTGGCTGAATGTCGCGGCTTGCTTGTCCCGTACTCCGCCAGCGATCAAACCGGGGAAAGCCTGAATTTTTAGTAAGCTCGTGCGGATTACCAACCCCACCGAAGGGAGCGTTGCTACAATTCCCGGTCAACAAGAAGACGAATAGCTCAACGGGTGCGGAAAAGCCGGTAAAAAGTTGCTACCATGCGGCAGCAAAACCCCAAGCTCATGCACATCCGGCCTTGCCTGTGGTGGATAATCCTGCTCTACACCGGCCCCCTGGCCGCGCAGGAAGACTTTACCTGGTGGAACCAGAAGCACCAGTGGGACGGCATCACCTCTTGGCAATACTACCTCATCATCTCGCCCGGCTTTTTCGGACCCAATGCCCTGCCGGTGCCCGAGCTGCAGCCGGGCCTGATCGACAGCACCTATACCCTGGAGGCGGGCCTGGCAGCCCATTTCAGCGCCGGAGACAACACGCAGAACCTGACCACCGAGCTGTTCCTTCCCCTCTTCTCGGACCGGGTCGGGCTGCGCCTGGCGCTCGTTCCGCTGGAGTGGTACCGCATGGATACGCTCACGCGGGACGAACGCCGGGCCCGCGACTTCGACGGGCGGGGCACGGCCGTGGGCGACCTGCAGATCGGCACCCACATCCAGATCGTGCGCGACAGGAAGGGCTGGCCCGACCTACTGCTGGGGCTCCATTTTCGCACGGCCTCGGGCGGCAACCTGGAGGGTGCCCGCTACACAGATGCGCCGGGCTATTTCTTTGACCTTTCGGCCGGAAAACGGCTATCTCTGAAGAGCCGTTTCATCCGGGCCCTTCGGCCCCACGGCATGGTGGGCTTTTTGGTCTATCAGGCCAATTCCCGCGATCAGCTCCAGCGCCAGAACGACTGCTTTCTCTTCGGTGCTGGCCTGGATCTGGACCTGGGGGCATTGCGCCTCCGGCAGCAGGTGGCCGGCTACATCGGCTATCTGGACAACCGGGATAAACCCATCGTGTATCGCGGGCAGGTGCTCAGCCAGTGGAAATATTCCCTGAACTTCGGGCTCGGCGTTCAGGCCGGTCTGCACGAGTGGCGCTACACGACTTTGCTGTTGACGACCGTATGGCGGCTTTAGGTTGTATCATTGCAAAACATTGAACATCAAATAATTACGAATGAGCCAGTCTCATTCTTATACCGTTTCAAGGATAACCCGCTTATCGACAGAACAAAAAGAACATGCCGAAGAGGCCAATGCGACATTTTGGGTCCAATACAAAGCGAAAGAAAACCGGTGCTGCCGGGAGGTCGCTTTGCATCCCTTCCATCCGCCACGGTAGTATGATCACTGCTTTGGGCCAAAAAGAAAAGGCCCGCAGCTTACTCCTGCGGGCCTTTTCCTCACGTGAATATGCTATCAGTCTTTCACGATACGGATAGAATCTTCCAGGTTTTGCCACTTAATGCGCAGGATGTAAATGCCCTGGGAAAGGCTATCCAGCGAAATGGATTTGCTGTAGGAACCTTCCACGCGATCGTTCCAGGACTGCACTGTTCTGCCTTCCATGCTGATCAGCTGAAACTGATACTCCCCCTGGTGCACCACATCCATCTGCAGGAGCACCTGATCGTTGGTCGGATTGGGAGAAACGTTCAGTTGATTGAACGGCAGGATAGTACGAGTGCCGGTGGTGATCGTAGACTTGATGCGGTAGATGGCTCCGGCCAGATCTGCGAGGTAAAGTTCGCCCTGGGGATCTTCGCCGAAGGTGCTTATACTGTAAGAGGTATTCAGCAATTCTTCACTGGCCCACACCCCGGAGTCTTCGGACAGGGCCCACACCTGGCCGGAGCAGAAATCGCCAAAAATGTAGGCGCCGACGAGGTCAGGTATTTCTGAGCCCCGGTAGACAAAGCCGCCCGTTACGGAGCAGACATCGCCCTCGTGTTCGTAATCCCAGACGGGAAAAGTGTAAGCATCTTCCGAATCGCAGTCGTTCGTTTTGAAGGCTAAGTTGCCTTCGTAGCAGCTCCAGCCGTAGTTTTCCCCGCCCGTGCTCGAGGCCGCTTGCGGGTTGATCGCCTCTGGTTTGCCCGGCCCCACCTTC
>JAJDFU010000339.1 GCA_020528935.1 Saprospiraceae bacterium
TCTCGCTTTCCGGCAGGGCGCCCGGTTTGTCCGACTCTGGGAAGCTGGGGTGTGGACCGGGCAAAGAGCGATCCGCAATTGTATTTCAGTGCGTGAAGCTTGTGTTCTGAACTTTCCCTTCACTGCCTGCTCCTCAAAAAGCGAAGGGGAAGTACCCCTCATTCGCGGTACTTCCCCTCAATCGTTTACTTGCGGATGCCTAGTTTTTCGATCAGCGAACGGTACTTTTCAATATCCTTTTTCGCCAGATAGGTAAGCAAGCGCTTGCGTTGGCCCACCAGCCCCAGAAGGGCCGTCCGGCAGGCGTGGTCTTTTCGGTTGGTCTTCAGATGATCGGACAGGCCCTTGATCCGGTGAGTGAACAGCGCAATCTGTGCCTCCACGGATCCGGTGTTCTCTTCCGATCCTCCGTATTCCTTGAAAATTTCTTTTTTCTTCTCTTTGGAAAGATATTCAGCCATTAGTTGGGTACCATTAGTGATTACGAAAATCAGGAAATAGCGGCGCAAAGATACACTTTTTCGCGCAGCCCCTACCCTTTGCCGGTAAAAAATACGATACCGCCTGTCCCGTAATCAGTCTGTTTTAAGCGTTTTAATGGCCTCGGTGAGGCGAGGGACCACGTCAAAGAGGTCGCCTACAACCCCGTAGTCGGCAGCCTTGAAGAAAGGCGCCTCGGGATCTTTGTTGATCACGACGATGGTTTTCGAGTTGTTGACCCCGGCCAGATGCTGGATAGCTCCGGAAATGCCGATAGCGATGTAGAGATTCGGACGAATGGCGATCCCGGTTTGCCCGACGTGCTCGTGGTGCGGGCGCCAGCCCACATCGGCAACCGGACGGGAACAGGCCGTAGTGGCACCCAGCAACTCCGCCAGGTCTTCTACCAGGCCCCAGTTTTCCGGGCCCTTCAGGCCCCGACCGCCGGAAACCACCAACTCGGCTTCGGGCAGCGGCACCCGGCCCTCCACGCGGTTTACGTCCCGCACCTTGACCTGGGCGGCCGGCGGGTCCAGCTCGATCGCCGCCACCTCAGCGGCATCGCCGACCTCGGCAGGCTGTATGGCATTGCCCATTAGCGACAACACCTTTACCGGGGTGGCCACCTCATAGGTTGCAAAGGCCTTGCCGGAGAATACGGGTTTTTTCACGCGAAAGGCGCCGTTGACTTCCGGTACGGCGTTCACCCCCGATACGGAGCCGGCCTCCAGACGAACGGCCAGGCGGCCGAGCAGCGACTTACCCGTGGAGGAGTGATTGACGACAACCACCCGGGCATCCAGCTTTTTTGCCGCTTCGGCAATCAGGGCCGCATACACCTGGCTGTCAAACTGCTGAACCGCTTCGTGCTCGAATTGATACACCTTGGAAGCGCCGTACTTGCCCAATGAAGCAGGCTCTTCTGCCTGGCCCAATACGAGCGCTGCACATTCAACCCCCATGGCCTGGGCCGTTTTATATCCGTAGGAAACCAGCTCGAAAGCTGCCTTTTTGAATGTTCCGTTCTGATGTTCGGCAAATACGAGAACCATGATATACTAGATTGAAGATTGTTCGGTAAAAAAGGATTCAGATCACTTTGGCCTCCTCGTGGAGAAGGCGCACCAGCTCGTCCATGTTTTCGGGATCGATCAGCTTTACGTCGCCCTTCTCCGGCGGCAGCTCGTAGTGCACAGCCACAGCCGGATCCTCGGCTTCCACCGGTTCGATCACATTCAGGGGCTTGCGCTTGGCCATCATGATACCCCGCATGTTGGGAATGCGCTGTTCGGCCAGCCCTTTGGCTGCACTGATCACAAAGGGCGGTTTCACCTCTACGGTTTCCGTACCGCCCTCAATGTCGCGGGACACCACCGCCGTGTCGCCTTCCATCTCCATATGGCTGGCGTACGACAAAAAGGGTACACCCAGCATTTCCGCTACCATAGCCCCCACTTCCGAGCCGTTGTAATCAATGGTCTCCTTGCCCAGGAATACGAGGTCGTAATCCTGCTCTCTGGCGTAGTGGGCAATTTGCCTGGCCACGAAAAACGCGCTCTTGGGCTCCGCATCTACCCGTACCGCCTCGTCGGCACCGATGGCCAGCCCCTTCCGGATAATGGTATCGTTTTCGGCCGGTCCCACATTGATCAGGGTCACCGTGCCGCCCCGGGCTTCCTTGAGCTCGAGGGCGCGAACCAACGCGTACCATTCGTCGTAGGGATTCATGATGTACTGTACGCCCTGGGTATTGAAAGCCTTTCCATCGTCCGTAAAGGCGATCTTCGTCGTGGTGTCCGGCGTTTTACTTACACAAACCAGCGATTTCATCCTGTTTGGTTTTGTCGTCGTTTCACATCCGGACCTGCTTAGCCCGGATGCAAGCACGGCAAATATAGCCAAATGCCGGGCTTCGGAAAACGGTTTTAGCGAAAATTCGCTACCTTTTACACTTTGGAAACAAGATGGATTGCGAAGTGGTTTGTAGGCTAAAATAAACCGGTTATGGATCGGCTACAACAGCTGCTTGGACTGCTGAAAGAATCGCCACAGGATTCTTTCCTTCTTTTCGCCCTGGCCAAGGAGTACGAAAAGCGAAATGAACTGAAAAAAGCGCTGGATCACTATCGGGAAATCGTGGAGAAGGATCCGGATTACGTAGGCGTGTACTATCACCTGGGCAAGCTGTACGAAAGGCAGCAGCAGCGAGCCGAAGCACTTGCAGCCTACGAAGAAGGCATGAACAAGTCCCGCCAACAAGGCGATCAACACAGCCTTGCCGAACTGTCCGCCGCGCACATGCAGCTGGCCGGCGAAGACTGAATACCGCTCTAGATAATGGCCGTTACCTCCATCTCCACGACCATAGCGGGATCGATCAGCGCGCTGACCTGCACCATGGTGGCTGCCGGCTTGGTGTCCTTGAAAAAAGCGCGGTGGGCCCGACCAACGGCTTCCCATTGCCGGATATCGGTCACGTAGATGCGCGTGCGCACCACGTGCTGCATGCCGGCCCCGAAATTTCCAAGCACGGCCTCGATGGTGGTCAGAATGTGGTGGGCCTGCTCATAGGCGTTTCCCGGGCTCACCACTTTGCCCGCTTCGTCCACGGCCGTCGTACCGGACACTTCTATGAGATTACCCACCCGCACCGCTCTGGAGTAGCCCACGATTTGCTCCCATTCGGCGCCGCTGGAGTAGTTGGCTCTTGGCATGTTCATCCGTTTTTTCGGGCGGAAATAAGTACGTGATCGAACACCTTCCCCGCCCGGATCCTGTGGAAAGATAAATCCTTAAACCCTAATTTGCCCAAAAAAGTAAGGTACTCTTCCTGCCGGTGTTGATGGGGATGCAACAGATCAGCCCCGCTGCCTTGCAACAGCCTCTGCCAGCCCTTTCGGCGGTGCACATCCACGCTGAGCAACAGCCGTCCTTCGGGCCGGAGCAACTGATGCAATTGCCTCAGGCAGCCTTCCCAGTCTTCCACGTGATTAACGGCGTTCATGCAGCAGGCCAGGTCGAAACCCGATGCATCCGCGAAATCCTCCAAGCGGCATGCTCTGAAGACCACCCAGGGATAGCGGGCGGGTTCGAACACCGGCAGATAGGTGCTGTAGGCTGCTATCAGCGGGTCGATCGCTACTACCTCGTGCCCGTACAGCACCAGAAAGATCCCCGCGGGCCCGCAACCGGCATCGAGGATGCGACTGCCAGGGCGCAATGCGAGCCCGGCTGTATTCAGCAGCCGCTGCCAGTATCTTTTTTTCGCCTCCAGGTAAGCGGCGGATGGCCGGCGGGTGAGATAGCACCGCCACCAGGCCAGTTCCAGTTTTTGGGCGATTCGCCAGCGCAGACTCATTCGTTTTCGGGATCTTTGCCTCGAAAAGGTCGGGAACGATGCGCTCGCATCCAAATCGCCTTCTGCCTGTTTAAACCACAGCCATGTTGTTCGCCCTAGGTACGAAAGTTCGCTTGCGCCACTCCCGGGAGACCGGAGTGGTGAGCCGGCTTATGGATGCCGGCATGGTGGAGGTCGTGCTGGATCGCGACCAGCTCAACATTCCGGTCGCCGTGGACGATCTGCTGCCGCTGGAAGAGGCCCCCAGAGCATTCCCCAAGCCCGCAGATCTGCGTGCCCGGGCACCGGCCCACCTCTTGTCCGGGAAGGGCATCCTGCTGGCCTTTCTGCCCGGCGAAGCCGAAGGCGAATTTCTGGTCGTATTGGCCAACGACGCGCATACCCCCGTGGCGTACAGCCTGGAAAAGCGGCGCAAAGGCCACGCGCCCACCCGCGTGCGCAACCAGCTCGGGGCCGGCGAGATCCACCCCCTGGGCGATTTTTTTTTCGACGAGCTCAACGACCAGCCGGCCTTTCACGTGCAGTGCTGGGAAAAAAAGACCGAAGGTACCGGCAGCGCCCTGGAAAACACCCTTCGCATACGCCCCAAAACGTTTTTCCGGAAACAGGAGGACCTGCCCATACTCGGCCGGCGGGCTACCGTGTACGTGGTGGGCTGCTTTGAAGCGTCCGGCACGAAGAATACCGAGGACCTGCGGCAGTACACCCGCGAGCGGCTCAACGAACTGCCCGAAGCCCGGGAAGACTACCTCCGGGTGGATACGGACCTGTGGGAAGTGGCTGAATTCAACCCCGTAATTGACCTCCACCTGGAGGCCCTGGTAGAAGACCCCGCTGCCATACCGCCGCAGGACATCCTTCGCCTGCAGCTCGAACACTTCGAGCGCTTCATCCAGAAAGCGTACCGGCTGGGCCTGGAACGGGTATTCGTCATCCACGGTCTGGGCAAGGGGCGCCTGCGGCAGGCCGTGAGGCAGCGGCTCCGGGAAATGCCCATGGTGCTGGAATTCAACAACGACTACCACCCCAATTACGGCTTCGGGGCCACGGAGGTGATCTTCCACTGAGCCAGGTGAGGCAACAGTTCGGAGAGTCCGCCCAGGATCAGCCCGGGCTCGAGGGGCATGCTCCGATCGTCCTCCGGATGCCTTACCCATACCGACGCCATGCCCAGCTTCCCGGCCAGCTCGATATCCGAAGCCGAATCGCCCACCAGCACGGAGTACCGGAAATCGATCTCCGGAAAATCCCGCCTGGCTTGAAGCGCCAGGCCGGGGCGCGGCTTGCGGCAGGAGCAACCCGCCGAGGCGAGATGCGGGCAGTAGTACAAGCCGTCTATACGGCCTCCGGCTGCGGCGATCTTTCTGCGCATGAAAGCGTGCACTGCCCCGAGGTCCTGCTCCGTCATCCATCCTTTGCCGATCCCCTGCTGGTTGGTCAAAACGATAATGGTGGAGAAATACCGCCCCAGGACGGGCAGGGCTTCCAGTACGCCGGGCAGAAACTCGAAGGCCCCGGGGCTGCGCACATACGCCCCAGGCAGACGGCGGTTGATCACCCCATCGCGGTCGAGGAAAAGCGTCCAGCTGTTGCTCTTCATACGAACAGTTCTTCTTCGATGAGCTGACAGACCAGGTGCCCCAGCAGCAGGTGTCCTTCCTGTACGCGAGGCGTATCGGAAGACGGCATGCGCAGCAGCCAGTCGCACCGGCCCTTCATGCGGCCGCCTTCCCGGCCGGTGAACCCCACAACCTGCATATCCTGTTTGTGCGCCGCCGAAATGGCCTGCAGTACGTTGGGCGAATTTCCGGAAGTGGAGAAGGCGAAAAGCAGATCGCCCCGGCGGCCCATGGCGTTCACCAGGCGGGCAAATACCTGGTCGTAGCCGTAATCGTTGGCGACGGCCGTGAGGTAGGAGCTATTCACGTGCAGCGCCTCGGCAAAAAGAGGCGGCCGGTCGCGGTAATAGCGCCCCGACAGCTCGGCCGCCAGATGCTGGGCATCGGCCGCACTGCCGCCGTTGCCGCAAAGGAGGAGCTTCCCGCCCGACTGAAAGCAGCGCACGCAGGCCTCCACGATGCCTTCCACTTCGCGCAGCAGCACTTCGTCGGCCAGCAACTCTTGCTTGAGGGCAATGGATGCCGCTATGCCGCTCCGGATCTTTTGACCGCGTTCCGTCATGGCTCAGGAGGTTTCTTCGATCACGGGATACGACTTGCCCTCCTCCAGGCGCTCCGCGATCAGATAGTGATTGCGCTCCGGAGCCTGGCGCGTGACGAGCTCGGCCAGAAAACCGGTGAGGAAAAGCTGGGACCCCACGATGAGCGTGAGTATGCCGAAATAGAACAGGGGGCGATCGGCAATGCCGTACTCTTTGTACACCAGTTTGGCGATGGTGAGGTAGAGCAGGATGATAAAACCCAGGAGAAAGAACAGGCTGCCCAGCGTGCCGAACAAATGCATGGGCCGCTTGCCGAACCGCCCGACAAAGGATATGGTGAGCAAATCCAGAAAGCCGTTGATGAACCGCTCCAGACCAAACTTGCTGGTCCCGTATTTCCGGGCCCGGTGCGCTACGACCTTCTCGCCAATATTCGTAAATCCGGCCCACTTGGCCAGCAAGGGGATGTAGCGATGCATTTCCCCGTACACTTCGATGCTTTTTACCACAGTGCTGCGGTACGACTTCAGGCCGCAGTTGAAATCGTGCAAGTGGATGCCGCTGATCCAGCGGGTCACGGCATTGAAAAACTTGGAGGGCATCGTCTTGGACAGGGGATCGTAGCGCTTTTTCTTCCAGCCGGAGATGAGATCGAAACCTTCCTCGGCGATGAGCCGGTACAGTTCGGGGATCTCGTCGGGGCTGTCCTGCAGGTCGGCATCCATGGTGATGACCACCTCGCCCCGGCTGGCCTGGAAGCCCGTATTCAGGGCCGCGGATTTGCCGTAGTTGCGCCGGAAGCGTATGCCGCGCAGGGCGGGATCGGAGGCAGCCAGCTGCCGGATGACCTCCCAGCTTCCGTCCGTACTGCCGTCGTCCACCAGCAGGATCTCGTACGAGAAGCCGTGCTGCTCCATGACCCGCCGGATCCAGTCCGTCAGTTCCGGCAGGGATTCTTCCTCGTTGTACAATGGCACTATGACCGAAATATCCATTCCTTCCGTATTCATTCACTGCCGCGGCTCAGGCCTGTTTCATCGCAAAGGCCGCGCCGGCGGCCAGCACAAATCCGCCGATGAGGTTCTGAGCCAGGCTGAACAGGGCGCGCGCCGGCGTGAAGGCCAGATCGCCCCCGGTGTATTCCTTCGGAATGCCGCCGGGCGTTTCCCCGGCCAGATCACCCAACCGCTCCTGCATGACCGATCGCTGCAAATCTATTAAACCCGGGTCAATATAGTTGAGCAGAACGAAGTAAAAGCCGGTAAACAAGAGGGTGGCCAGCGCAAATACGCCAAAGCCGGTGCGCAGGCCCGTGCGGAAGGGGTACCTTTCGCTTTGCTGCCGTTCGGCCCGTTGCGCCAGCAGCACAAATATCAGCACCAGGATCGTACTGCCCCAGTACAAGGCCGGGTGAAAAAGCCCCCGGGGATGCACCCAAAAAAACAACAGGTACAGAACGATAGTGCCTGCACCTGCTGCCAGTCCGTATTTCAGGATATTCTTCATGCCGTTTGCGGGGGCGTCCGTTTGAAAATGGCGGCCGAGATCACCCCAAACAGGGCCGAAAAGAAGAGCGCGCCTCCCAAACCCGCGATCAAAGCGCCGAAGGGAGTTAGGAAAAACTTACTGAAGCTCAGGGCGGTCTCGATCTGCTCTTCGGTCATGCCCTGCTCTTCCCACACGGCAATGGTCTTGTTCATCATCTCGTCGTAATAACCGGAGTCGATGACGGTGGTGTATAAAAGCTGGAACAGGGCGGCCAGTATGGCGGCAATTAAAATGGACAGAAAAGCCACCCGAAAGGCCCGGCCGAAATACACGAAGCCCCCCAGATCCTGGTCGCGGTGGTAGCGAATGGCCAGCCCTCCGATGCCGATGTAAAGGACAGCGGAAACCAGAAAAATGAGAATGCCCAGAAAGCCGCTGGTATTGGTGGGATCGCCCAGGCCCATCAACAGGGAAACCAGGGTAAAGGCAATCAGGACCAGGGCGCCGAGTAAGCCGAAGCGCTGAACGGCCGGCCAGTAGGATGCGGATTGTTCGTCGGTAACATGCGGTTGATCTAAGGTGCTCATTGGAGTTGAAATTTTTCTATAAGATATACATCTGTGACGACCCGCACCAAGCCTTTCCGACAAGAGCTGAAAATTATTCCGATGAACGGACCCAAAACCCTCGATGAACGACGCCCAGAATGCGGCCGGGAAGTTCTTGCCCCAATGCGGGACTGTTTGCCGATTTGGAAGCCTGGCGGCCGGGTTCTACCCGGCTTTTCCCCTGCAGGGAAAAACAGGTGAGGCAAGCGGGCTGGCCGGCTTCCAGGCTGACGGGCTTAAGGCCGAAGATCTCCCTGGGCTTGTGTGCCAGGTTCATGGCCAGCCAGGAGGCGTCCAGCCGGTCGCCCAGGCTGTGCATCAGCTGGCCGAAGGCCGTCTCCAGGCCGGTTACGCCTTCGGCGGCAAAGGGAAATTCCAACTTTTTGTGGTCCTCCTCCCAGGGTCGATGCTGCGATGTGACCAGGTCGATGGTTCCGTCCAGAAGCGCTTTGCGCAAGGCCTCGCGATCGCCGTCCGTACCCAGCGGAGGCGTGAGCTTGTAGTTGGTATCAAAACCCCGCACCTGCTCGTCGGTGTGCTGCAGATGGTGGACGCTTACCGAGCAGGTCAGGCGCAGGCCGCGCGCTTTGGCTTCGCGGATCAGCGGCAGGGAAGCCGCTTTGGAAATATCGGCCAGGTGGAGGCGGGAATTGGTGTAGGCCAGCAGATTGATATCGCGCTGTACCATGAGCGACTCGGCGATGTCGGGTATGCCGCGAAGGCCCAGGGAGGTACTCACCACCCCCTCGTGCATCAGGCCGGTGCCGGCCAGGCTTTCGTCCAAAGGCGCATTGATCACCAGCCCGTGGAAAGCTTTGACGTAAAGCAGCGCCCGGTAGAGCATGCCGCTGTGCTGAATAGACTGCAGGCCGTCGGAGAAGGCCACCGCCCCTGCCTGCTCCATATCCATCATTTCAGTGATGTCGGTACCCTGGCAGCCGCGGGTCACCGCCCCGATAGGATGAAAGGCCACCGGCTGGGCGGGTTCGGCCGAACGCACGTATTGCACGGCCGCCTTGCCGTCCAGCACCGGTTCGGTATTGGGCAGCACCAACACGTCGGTGAATCCGCCCCGGGCAGCCGCCCGGGCAGCGCTGGCGAAGTCCTCGCGCTGCTCGTAGCCGGGATCCGGCACCCAGGCCCCAACATCCACCCAGCCGGGCGAAACCCAGGCCCCGTCCAGGTCCCATTCCTGCCCATTTTTCACCGGCAAATCCACATCGATTGCCCGGATGGCATCGTCCTGAATGTGCAGGTCAACCATTTGCCGGTGGTGAGAAGAACGAGGATCTGCAATCTTTGCGTTTCGCAGGACGAGCTCCATAGGCCTGAATGCGCTTTCCGGGCGAAAGTACGACTTTTCGGCCGCTTACACCTTCCAGAAGCGCAGCAGGAGGATCTCCACGGCCAGGAAGATCAGCGCCCCGATCAGGCACCACTTCCCAAGCGGTATGCCCCGGCTTTGCTGCTGGATCTTTCCGGTGAGCACGGCATTGTCCAGCACTTCCAGTACCTCGGCCTGCCCGCCCAGACGCTCGCGAAGATCGGCCGCATTGAAATAGGACAGCTCGGACTCGCGCCGGTCGTAGTTGAAAGCCAGGAGGCGCAGCGTGGTGTCGCGGGAAAGGAAAATGTCGTAAAAGCCGGCTGTGCGCACCTGGCGGGGTATGCTCAGGTAGGCGCGATTGCCCACGGTGCGCTGCTCGGGGATAAACTCCTCGCCCTCGCCCCTGATCTTGTACAGCAGGTTGGGGTTCTCCACTTCGTGCGCGACGCTGATGACGGCTTCCGACCCCAGGGTATAGGCGATCTGCTGATCGCGATTGGCCGAAATGGCCATCTTGTACAGCATGGGCACGAAAATCTCCCCGTTGCGCACCAGGTCGTTGATCTCCTCGTCTACCGGAGCCAGGCACAGGTAGAGATTGCCCAGGTCGCGGCTGAACTTCTGCAGGAAAGGCACCCCGCTGCGGAAGCGCAGGAGCACCTCGCCGGCCGCACTGCCCGCCCGGAAGCGCCCGCGGCTGGAAGGCAGCCGCAGGTTTTCATCCAACTTTTCAAACACATCCTTGAAGATGAACTCTTCGGTGTTGATCGCTCCAACCTGTTGGTTTTGCGTTTCAAAATTGCGGAGCGCAGCCGCATCGAGGCCGTTCAGAAAACGGTTGTATCCGCCCAGCTCCGCATTGCGAGCGGGAAATACCAGAACGTTGCCGCCGCCGCGCAGGTAGCGATCCAGGGCCGATCCCAGGCCGCTGGACATGGACAGCAGATCCTCCAGCACGATGAGGTTGTAGCCATCGAACTGGGTGTAGTTGAGCGAATTGCTGTTCTGAGCCGTGTAGGTAAATCCGGGTATGCCCTCAATGGCCGCCCGCACAAAAGCGTTGGGCTGGTCTTCGAAAATGGAGAGCACCCGGATCTCGGCCGGTACCTGAAAAGCGAAGTGAAGCGTGTCGTCAAACTGCACCGGAAAGTCGGTAAGGGCCACCCGGGCCCGCTGCCAACCGGTGCTTGCGGGCGTCAGGAATACGGTATCCGTCACGGTGCCGCCCGCCGGTATGGAAAGCGTAGAGACGGGTTTATCCTGACCGCCGTAGTTCAGGGAAAGGCGGATGTTCTCCACTGACTCATCGCTGCGATTGCTCACCCGCACCAGTAGGGTGCTGTTGGAGCCCTGCATCTGCACGGGGGCGGCAAACCAGACCGAGTCGAGACTGATGTTGCGTTCCTGCACCGCCTGCAAGGGCACGAGCGAAAGCGCCACGGAGGTATCCACCGGCTCGGCACCGATATCGGTAATGCTGCGCTGGAAATCGGAAATGAGATAGGATTCTTTATTGGGCTGCTGCCCCAGTTCGAACACTTGCTGCTGGCGGCTGAGCACCTGACTCAGCGGGTGCACGACCGGCGTAATGTCTATGTCCTCGATGTAGTCCAGGGCCTCTTCCCGGCTCACCAGCCGCTGGTGGCGCCCCTCGAAATCGTGGGTGAGGATCTGGAAGCGATCTTCGGGCTGGTAGGCATTTACGATTTCCCGGGCCCGGCGTTTGGCCTGATCCAGCAGGGGAACATCGCTGCTCAGGGCACTCATACTGAAGGAATTGTCCACGAAAATGCTCACGTCCCGGGCACCTTGCTGGGCGTCCTCACCCTGCGGAAGGTAGGGCTGCGCAAACAGCAAGACCAGAAAGGCCAGGGCCAGCAGGCGGGAAAGCAGCACGAGCAGGTTTCGCAGGCGCGAGCGAGAGCTGGTTTCTTCCTTGACCTCGCGCAGAAAGCGAACATTGGAAAAGTACACCCGCTTGAACCGGCGAAAATGGAACAAGTGAATGATAATGGGAATGGCCAGGGCTGCCAGGGCAAAGAGAAAGGCCGGGTATACGAACTGCATGGGCTACGTGCTCGGGTTAGTGCGGTTTTCCGGATGAAGGTGCTCTTTTTCCATGCCGAAAGCCGCGTGTGCGCGATTCAGATGCGAAAAGCAAACGGGCATTTCTTCCGCTCAACCGGAAGAATACCGGTTTTAGGATAAAAAGATCGAATTCGTTTAACCTAAAACCGGGTGTTTACCAGAGTTTCAAGGAAAAAGGCCAACCGAAAAAGGTCATTTAGTCCTTGAAATAGCATAAAGCCGCAAAACTAACAAAATTAACGCTCGAGGACCGGAAACGTTGCACAGCCGAATGCGCAGCAGCCGGAACCGGGAGCCAGCCTCCCGCCCTGCCCGGCCAAATACGCAAAGGGCGGCGCTGCGGCCGCCCCCTGCTGTAGGATATGGATATACTCAATGGACATATGATGTAGTCGTTTGCGAGCGCGAGGATGGAGCACTAAGCCGGAAAATGCACCGCATGTTCCGCCCCTTGGACTGACGAATGGTAAAATGTTGTTCGTCCA
>JAJDFU010000073.1:0-841 GCA_020528935.1 Saprospiraceae bacterium
TCATCACCGGCGGTGCCGGCGCCATCGGCAGTGCAACCGCTGAACTGCTCGCCTCGTTAGGCGCCAACGTCGTTATCTCCGATATCAACGAGGAAGGCGTTAAAAAAGTAGCCCGGTCGATCGAGGAAAAAACGGGCAACGAAGCCCTGGGCCTCGTAGCCGATTCCACGGTAGAAGAGGATATGAAAACGCTGGTGGAGAAAACCGTCGAGAAATTCGGCAAGATCTCCGGCCTGGTCAACAACGTCGGCTGGGGTGCCAATACCGACATCTGGGGATCCAGCACCGAGAAAATGGTGAACTCCTACAAGCTGAACACCGTGGGTGCGTACAACCTGACCAAATTCGCCAAGCCCTACCTCGAGAAGGAGGAAAATTCCAGCGTGGTATTCTCGGGCTCCCGGGTAGGTACCAGCCCTTCGCCGGAGTTCATCGAATACAGCACGGCCAAGGCAGGACTGCTCAATATGGTGCGAAGCATGGCCGTGGCCGGTGGCCCCAAGGTGCGCTTCAACAGCGTCATTATCGGCTCCGTAGACAACGGCGAATCCACGCTGAAGGCCGGCTATACACCGGAAATGATCGAGCGGTTGAACAACATGTTCGTCCTGAAGCGCCGGGGCTTCCCCAACGAGATCGCCTACGGCATCATGTTCCTGATGAGCAAGGCGGCTGCCTGGATCACGGGTACGGACCTGGTGATCGACGGCGGCGGCATTTACACGAGTAAAATGCCGACGGCGGATTAATTCGCTTGAGGAGCCGGCTGGATAACTCTTCGGATAGATTTTCTCTGGCATTTAGCCCAAAAAACAAACCGACTCATCCCATCCCTTTTTAA
>JAJDFU010000073.1:851-4622 GCA_020528935.1 Saprospiraceae bacterium
GTGGAGGCCGGTACGAAAGTAAAATGCCGACGGCGAATTAGGGAACCTGCCGTTACTCTTTACCAGCATTTTTTCAACTTAAAAAGTTACAACCAATGGCAACGAATAACAACCTGGGCAAGCTTGCCTTCAACGGCAAGTCTCTGCTCATTACCGGCGGCGATACCGGCATGGGCGCTGCTACCGCAAAACTGGCTGCCCAGCGGGGCGCCCGCGTTTTTATCGCCTCCCTGAACGAAGATACGCTCAAGAAAACGAGCGACGAGATCAATGCCGCCGGCGGCGAATGCCGCTGGATCGTTTGCGATATCCGCCACAAAGATCAGGTGGATCGCGCCGTGCAGGCCGTGGTGGACGCTTACGGTTCCCTGGACCTCGCTTACAACAATGCCGGTATCGCCCACGGGCCCCAAATCACCCATGAACTCGACGACGAGCTGTGGCACAAGGTGATCGATACCAACGTCACCGGCACCTATTATTGCTGCAAAGCCGAGTTGAAGCAATTCATGAAGCAAGGTAAAGGGGGCAACATTGTGATCAATGGCTCCATGGCCGGCATTGCCGGGGTGGGGCGCATGACCCCCTATGTGTCCAGCAAACACGCACTGGCCGGTATGGCCAAGTCGCTGGCTGTGGAATACGGTGGTTATGGCATTCGCGTCAACTTTCACGGCCCCGGCGCCACGGATACCGGCATGATGGTGCAAGCCATCAAGGATGTCACCGAATTTCGAAAGGCACATCCCAATGATAAGATGCTATCCAAGATCCAGGGGCCGCTCAACCGCAACCAAACCCCGGAAGAACAGGCAGAGGTGGCCTGCTTCCTGTTGTCGGATGCCTCTTCGGGTATGACGGGTGCTATTGTGATCGTTGACTGCGGCGCTACGGCATATTAGAGAGGTCAAGGCGCAGAAATGAATAGCATTAGAGCGATCGTCCTTATCATAGGGTTGCTGGCCGTTGTGCCGGCCGGCTTATTTGCCCAGGGAGATGGAACGGGCCTGAATGCCCCTATCCAAATAGGGGAAGTTCGGGTTGAGTTTGCAGAGGATACCATCAGTGCCTCTACCCGGGATCTGGTGCGATCTACCATCCTGAACAAACTCAGGATCTTTCCGCATGATCACGTCCAGGTATCGAATCTGGATCGGGCCATGCAGCGCCTGCAGACCATCCCGGAAGTAGGTTCTGCGACTTATGACCTGGAGTTGGGGTCCGGGCTTAGCTATGTACTGAAGATCACCGTATCCACAGAAGGGAAACGTTTGCTGCAGGAGGGTGCCACAGGGCTGTTCACCAAAAACGCCCGTGGCAGCTTCCCGTACCTGTTCAAGTCCAACCGGTTCATGGCCAAACTGGATCTCGGCGCCACGGCCAGCGTGGTTGCCGGCGACAACGTCTGGTTGAACAACGGCGCCTTTTTCACGGAATTCAGCCCCTTCGGTAACGACCCTCCTCCGGACGGCCGCTTCGGGGGCTTCGAGTACGCGCTCACCGCAGGGGCAACCCTTTTGCTCAGGGTGACCCGCAACACGTACCTCTACGGCAACTACAAGGCCTTATTCATGCAAACCCTCGGACGGGATGTCTACCGCTCCGATAATCCGTGGAGTATCGGTACAGAGAACCTGTACGGGGGCTTTGTGGGATCGATCTCAACGGCGAAGGGGAACGTGTTCAATTTCAACCTCTCGGCCGGCCAGCAGCCTTACCGGATCGGTACGGGTATGCTGCTCTGCCAGATCGCGCTCAACGGGGGCGAACGGGGTGCCCTGAACATCTGGCCCCGGTTCTCCGGCGACTTTGTCGGCCTCGCCCAGCTGCGCTACGACAACCTGAAAGCGGAGTACTTCTACATCGATCCCAACGAATTCGGCGGACTGGAATCCAATACGCGGCTCACGGGCTTCAATCTCGAGTACGGGAAGGTCTCCGGTATAAAAGCCGGCTTCACCTACCTGCACGTGCTCCGTTCTACCGCCCTGGTCTTGTTTCCCGATGGAAGGCAGGAGACCCGCAACGGGCTAAACGCCCTGAATTTAGGCGCCGAATGGGTAGCCCGGCCGAATACCAATACGTTGATCGCCAGTGTGGAAGGCGGCTTGCAGACCAACAGCCGGTTTCCCCTGCTCGCCTGGGGCGTGGCCGCGGAACTGGGCTATGCCTTCAGGAGCGCCAAGCTGAGCCCGTCCTTCAGCTATCGTTTTTCTCACCTGACCGGAGATAACCCGGAAACGGAACGTTTCGAGCGCTGGGACCTGCTGTACTCCGGCAATGATGTGAATACCTGGATCCAGGGTTTGCTCATGAAGAACATCCTTTTCAATACCAACCTGCAGGCCCATCGCCTGCAGGCCCAAATGCTCGTCAAAGGGTGGCGCTTCACCGGACAGTACTTTTATTTCCGGTCCGATGAGTTGAACAATCTCCCGCTGGCGCTCAACACCTTTGCCTCCCGGGAACTGGCTCATCAGATCACCATCATGGTCGAAAAAAGCTTTTTAAAACGCTTCTATGCCCGCATCCTGTTCCATTCCCTGTGGGCGATGGAGGGCATCAACGAGTCTTTGCCGCAAGAAACCGCGAACCCGTGGACGGGATTTCAGGCTTTGGTAAAATACCAGCTCTGATGTATATGGATTATTCGATACCTCATTCAAAACGGTATGAACGTATTAATGATTGGTGGTTCGGGTCAGCTGGGATATTTCACCCTTAAACACCTGCATGCTATCGGGAATGACCTTACCGCTATCGGGATCGGGAAAGCTCCGGAACCGGGATATCTCCCGAAAGGAACCCGTTACATGGATTTCAATATCGAGACAGCATCCGAGTCCGAAATACAACATCAACTTGAAGGTATGGATGTTGTCATCCATGCAGCCGGCGCCGATGGCAGAAATATATTTCCAAGTCCGGCCATAAACGGTTTCCGCGCCGCAAATGTGGAGCTTATACCGCGCCTCATCAAAGCAATGAAATCATCGGGTGCCCGAAAGTTGGTGATTCTGGGATCCTATTACACGGCAATGCACCGTATGTATCCGCATCTCAAGATCCCGGAAAAAAGCGCGTATATCCAATCCAGGCTGGAGCAGACACAGACCGCTTTTATGCATGCAGGTCCGGAAATAGATGTTGCCGTACTGGAACTGCCCTACATATTCGGGGCTGCTCCGGGAAGAGGAACCTTGTGGGGATTTTACATTGATGCGCTGAAAAACAGCAGCGAAACGCTTTCAGTACATGCCGGTGGTAGTGCCTGTATTACGATGAACCAGGTCGGATTGGCAGCAGCGCATGCGGCGATGTATTCTACAGGCCACAAATGCTATCCCATCGGAAACCAAAATCTGTCCTACGCAGAGATCTACCGGTACTTTGCCGAAGCGTTGCAGGTATCGTGCAAGATCATTCCCCGGCCGCCTGAATATTTCAGAAACAAAGCGATGGAAAAACTCGAGCGATTGCAGGCCTCAGGTTTGGAGAGCGCCTATGACCCGGTGGGCTTGCTCGATATTGAAGATCATCTCCTGTATATCGATCCACTGCCATCCATGCAGGCTTTGGACTTTCAGCCGGAAGACATTGAGACTGCAATACAGGAATCTGTTGAAGCTACCTTACGCTATCCAAGCCGTGGACCGGGAAGCCTGAATGTATCTAAAAATAAAAACCCATGAACACCACTGACCTGCAGGATCACAATCCGCAATGGACAGGAGTGTCCATCTTCACCCGGGATTTCATGAAGAACATACT
>JAJDFU010000248.1 GCA_020528935.1 Saprospiraceae bacterium
TTTTTTCATGGAGGGTGTGGGGTCCGGTGCCGGTGGTATTGCCGGGCCCCGAAACCTGGGCCCCCCCCTCTGCCATGCCGGGTGGGGGCAGCTCCGGCTCAACGAGGACGACCTGCCGGACCGTATGTCGGCCGAAGGCTACCGCCTGGCATTCGGCCAGCGCGGACAGCTCACGGAGGGATACCTGCCCGGGCCGTTTGACGATCGCCTGAGGCTTCAAGTGTACCCCAACCCCAAACGCATCGACCTGGACGGCGACGGAGAGGACGAACTCCTCGCCGGCTTGACCACGCTGGTAGCCTACCGGCGCGATTTTTTGCAGAACAATTACGTCGAAGGACGCTACGTGTGGGATACCACCAATACCTGCACCTACGATTCGCTCTTTTCGGCCCTGCCGGACGGCCGGCTCACGCTTCAGAGCGGCCCGCAGCAGCAACTAACGACTACTGCGCCCGATGGACAGTACGGCTTTTATTTACCGGATGCGCCGGAGCATCTCCTCACGGCCCTGCCCATGAGTGCGTACTGGCAGGTATGCCCGTCGGATACCACGCTGACCGGGGGCGGCCCTCATGAGGTATTCTTTGCGGCTTCGCCGGAAACCCTCTGCCCCCTGATGGAGCTGGACCTGAGCCATACGCCGATCCGGCAATGCTTTCCGTCCACCGTGAGTCTGGCCTATCGAAATGCGGGTACCGTTCCCGCCGCCCCGGTGCGCATCACCCTGGTTCACGACGAGCGGCTGACCCCCGTACAGGCCAGCCTGCCCTGGACCAGCATTACGGATACCAGTCTGGTGTTTGAGCTGGCCGAGGTGGGGGTAGGCGAATCGGGGCAGATCGCCGTGGAGATGGAGCCGGACTGCCAGAATCTCATATTCGGCGAGGTGCTTTGTTTTCAGGCCTTCGTTACGCCCGATTCCCTGTGTAACCCCTCTTCTTCCGACTGGGACGGCGCCAGCCTGCAGGCGGGTTCCGTTTGCGAGGGCGACTCGATCGCCTTTTTCATAGCAAATGCCGGCCAGGGCGCGATGGCCAGCCCGGAGACCTACCGGCTCCACATCGTCAACGATGACATCGTCCTGCTGGATGCCGGCGATGTACAGCTGGGCGTGGGGCAGGCGGATACGATACGCGCTCCGGCCCGTACCGATGGTTTCCTGCTCGAAGTGGATCAGCCGGATGCCCATCCCCGGCCCGAGCCGGTGCAATTGCTCACTGGCGGCTGCCTGGCTCCCCTGGACACGGCCCTGGTCAATGATTTCCCCGGCGATGACGGCAACAACTTTTCTGTTGAACGCTGCGGCATCGTCATCGGCCCCTACGACCCCAACATCAAGGTGCCGGTGCCGGAGGGCTTCGGTCCCCAAAAGCTGATCGGCGGCGATCAGCCCATTCAGTACACCATTCACTTTCAGAACGTAGGTACGGACGCCGCCCGGACGGTGACCCTGCGCGACCGGCTCTCCGATCATCTGGACCTGGCCACCTTCCGGGCCGGGGCATCTTCCCATTCCTGTGAGTGGACCCTCCTGCCGGATCGCACCCTTTCCGTTGTCTTTCCCGACATCAACCTGCCCGACAGCAGCCAGAACGAAGCGGAAAGTCGCGGTTTTTTCTCCTTTACCATACGGCCGGTGGCCGGTCTCCTGCCCTATACCGCTATCGAGAACGAGGCGGCCATCTACTTCGACTTCAATCCGCCCATCATCACCAACCGGACGGTCCACCGCATCGAAAAGCCCGTCGTGGTGGAAACGGCGTACGCAATGCTCTGCCCCGGCGACATCTACCTGGGGCAGCCCCTGGAGGAGGATACCGTCCTGCAGCAGGTTTTCGAATGGCCCGAAAAGGACAGCATCATCTGGCACACCGTCGATGTACTCACCCTGGATGACACGACCCGGGTAGCCGTTACGCTGGACGAAGCGGGCGAATGGCAGGGCCTCCTCATCCGGCAGGATACCACCATCCTCGATACCCTGACGAGCAGCCTGGGTTGCGACAGCCTGGTGCTGTACACCATCGATCTGCTCACGAGCGTGCGGGAGCCCCACTGGGCATCGTCTATCCGCCTGTCGCCGAATCCGGCCACGGATCGGGTGCAGCTCTCCTGGCCGGGGATTGCCCTGCAGGGCGGCCTGATCCGCATGTACCAGCTGCCCGGGCAGCTGATGACCGAGCGGCGCATCTCGCCGGGCATGCGGTCCGTACAGTGGGATGTAAGTGCCTGGCCCGCCGGCGTCTATCTGCTCGAGTTGCGCAGCCGGGGGCAGGTCGTGCACCGGCGATTGCTCGTGGAGTAGCGTAGTTTTTTTATTTTTTAAACGGTATTATTCTATTCTTTCGCCCAGTTGAATAGTTTGTAGCCCAGGGAAAGGTTGAGAAAACGCCAGGTATTTCGATAGGTGTAGCGATTGCCGTCCAGGGTCATAAAGCGAGTGTAAGAAGACTGATGCTGCCACTTAGCCCAGAATGCAAAACGCCAGTATTCCAGTCCGAAGCCATACGTGAAAGCTGCACTTACCGGCCGAACTGTTCCATTATTCATTTGGCGGATGACTGCCGACACCTTTGGGTGCCGTTCATTGTCATAACCCCCGCTGGCCGGATTAGTCACGATGTTAAAACTAAGGGATATTCCTGCCAGGATCTTTAACCGAAAGTCTTTCGTAAGCGGAATAGCATAGGTAGGGGTAACATTTAGGAGAAAGGACCGGATACTGGTGGTATTCCCTTTTCTGATGACAAATGGCGCCGTTGTTGTATCGTAAGGATTATAAATTAGGCTGGATATGTAAGTCTTGCGGTAACTCAGGCTGGTCAATACAGAAAGGTTATAAGGCATATCGGCTTCAAAAAATACGCCGCCCATGAATTCGCCTACATCCTTTCCGTTATAGGTATCGACAAAGACGCTGTCCACCAAATTAAGCCCTCTTGACGCGAACATAAATTTGCCCAGCTCCGGTCCAAAGGATATTTGCCCGCTGGCAAAAGTGTAAATAGAGGAAAATAAAATCAACAACACATATTTTCCTACCGGCAGGTATAGAGTCTGTTTGCAATGAATACCCTGCGGCCGGATTCCCCTTTTCTTGCTGACCCCGCTTAAGCCTGAGCGAGGTTGAAGAAGCGGGAATCGAGTTCGATTTGGGCAGCCCTTCGTTCCCATATCTCGTGTTGCTGGAATTCCGAATGGTAACGCTCCGGCGCGAAGCCGTGACAATATTAAAATAGTGCAGCCAACCCCCTTCGTTGGCGGTACGAACCACCTATACTTTGGTTCTCAGACGAATCAGAAAGTTGGAATTGAAATGACTAAGAAACATCCTGGATTGCCAACACAAATGAATTGGATGAAAATATAGTAGCCTTTTTGAAAAAGATCAAGGGCACTTCCCAATTTTGCCCAACTTTACCCAAAAACATTATGGAACGGCTAAGAGGACGACGCCCTAACTTTTGCTGCCGAAGGCGGATGCTCCTATCGTTTTGCACAAAGTGCTCCCACAAGCTGCACGAGGTCTCCTGGTAGGTGACCGACATCGCAAACTAGTTACCGGTCGTCATCAACGAGTTCATGGTGTACGAAGCACTGCGCACCTGCAGCCATTGCGGTACGGTGATGGCGAAGGCGTAGCGGTGATTTGCCGCCGCACGATCGTTGATGGATGTGTACGGCAGGGTGGCGTTCGCTTCATGGCTTGAGAATACCCCCAAAATGCCGGATGAAGCCGCCCTGCCCGCATAGCCCTCTGCGCCTATGCTCAATACCCGAGGACAAAACCCTGCCGTTCCCTCAACAAAAACCACCGTTTTCTTCTTTTTTAACACAAAATGTTTTAAAATGGGCCTCCCAAAAACCTTGCTGCTCCGGTGTACCTCAACTGCCATACCTACTACAGCCTGCGCTACGGCACCCTCTCGCCGGAGCAGCTGGTGGCGCGCGCCCGGGAATGGGGGGTAGACACCCTGGCCCTCACCGACATCAACAACACCAGTTGCACCTTCGAATTCATCAGCCGCTGCCGCGCTGCGGGCATCCGGCCGGTGGTGGGCCTGGAGTTCCGCCAGGACGACCGCCTGCGCTACATCGGCCTGGCGCAGAACCGCGAGGGCTTCCGCCAGCTCAACGAGCTGCTCACCCGCTGCTCGCTGGACGGGCGCCCCCTGCCCGAGGTCGCCCCGGGGCTGCCCGACGCCTTCGTCATCTATCCCGAGGCGGTGAAGCCCCTGGCCCGCTTTCGCCCCAACGAATTCCTGGGCATCCGCCCGGAGCACGTCAACCGCCTGTACCGGAACGAGCTCCTCGCACACCGGGACCGGCTGGTGGCCTGGTGCCCGGTCACCTTCATCGACGAGGACGGCTACCGCCTGCACCGCCTGCTGCGCGCCATCGACCGCAACACCACCCTCAGCAAGCTGCGCGGCCTGCCGCCGGAGGAGCAGGGCGCCAAATCCCACGAGCGGCTGCTGCCGCCCCGGGACGCGGAAGCCTACTACGAACGATACCCCTGGCTTGTCGAGAAAAACCCCCGCCTGCGGGGTGCCAGCACCACCGGACTTGACGCGAGCCTCAGGCCAAACCCCAC
>JAJDFU010000477.1 GCA_020528935.1 Saprospiraceae bacterium
AAGTGGAAACACGTCGGTGAACACACGCCCTCGTGCAGGGAGGCACTTGCCTGAGAGTGTCCAGGGACCGCCGGAAGCGTTCCCAGTGCCAGTTTGCTCTGTCCTTGTTTTCGCCGGTGCGGCGGCTACTGCGACCAATTCCCATATTCAGTGCTTGTGGTAATGCGAGTTAGCTGCTGTACCCATACCTCAACAAAAGAGCAGCCCGGCCGTTGGGGTTGACATACGGCCGGCTATATAACACGGCTCTGACAAAAAGCGTTACAGCAAGTAAATACGACACGCATGTGCAAAGTTAGGCAGCTTGCCTCAATCCCGCAGACGAAAACCCTCCTGCTCCTTGCCTTCCTACTGTGCGGGGTGCGCTGGGCGGAGGCGCAAAGCCTGAAGCCCAGCTTCGAAATCGGCCTGCTGGGCGGCCTGGCCTTTTACAACGGCGACCTGGGGCCCGAGGCCTTCGGCGATCACTTTCAGGAGATCCAACCGGCCGTGGGCGTATTCGGCCGCTACACCTTCAACCCCTACTTTGCCGCGCGCCTGGGGTTCACCTACGCCATCGTTTCCGGCGACGACGAATACAGCGCCCGGCCGGAGCGGGATCTCTCTTTCCGGGCGCCGCTTTTCGAGCTGGCCCTCACCGGGGAGTTCAGTCCCTTCGTGTTCGGCACACCCTACGAAACCCCGCTCTTTGCTCCCTATCTGACGGCCGGCATCGGCCTGTTCAACTTCCGGCCCGAAACCCGCTTTGAGGGCGAATGGGTGGAGTTGCAACCCCTGGGTACCGAAGCGCAGGGCCTGCCCGGCTATCCCGAAAAATACAGCCGCACTCAGCTCAACATCCCCCTGGGCGTAGGCCTGCGCGTCGTGCTCAACGACACCTGGACGGTGGGAGTGGAATTTGTGGGCCGCAAGCTCTTCACGGACCACCTGGACGACGTGAGCGATGCGGAGGTCAACTACCGCGATCTCATCCAGGGCAACGGCGTGCTGGCCGCTCAGCTCAGCAACAAACAGATCGATCCTTCCGCGACCGCCGATTTCGACGTCACCGACCGTGCGGCCGGCCCGGCGTAAGACTGGGATTACACGGCAGCCCTCTCCGTCACTTACCGCCTGTGGCATGGGTCGTGCAAAGTCGGGTGAAAGGTTCCCAGCGTACCGGTCTGCCCCGGCTTTTAGCCGGTATGGCCAACAGGCTCAGGCTGAAAGGCTTATCGATGTGACTCTTCCTAATGCCAGCCCGGTTCCTTTCCGGTGCCCAAATTTTGCGTCTGGCGCTTTGTGCTTTTCACTCCGATGAGACTACCGTTACATCCAGTTAACATCCGCAGCCGAAATCTAATCTATGCGGACGTTCCTTGTAATCGAGGATGAACCCTCTTCTGTCTGGGGTGCTATTGTGGAGGGGTATCTGCGGTTTTACGCCGTCCAGTTGGTGGACATCTACAGTTGGAGCCGGGACGGCCGTGCCGAAGTGCATCCCTTGGTTCGGCAGGTCATGGACGAGGACGGCATCGACATGTCGGTTCGCCGGTCGCAATCCTGGCCGGCGAAAGGCGTGAAGCAACCGGACATTGCCGTCTTGCCGGACGGCCATCCGGTACCCCCCAGGGTTCGGGTAGAGAAGGTGCATCGCCTCCTTCCCGCGCATCTGGATATCGACCTGGACAGCGAAGAGGCCCTCGAGCAACTGCGCCAGCGCCGCGAGCAGATCAAAGGCCACCTCCTGCACTTTATCGGCAAGGAATTGCTCTCCTCTTCCATTTAATGCGTGTGCGGCTTCTGCCCAAAAAGCCCTATTTTGCCTGCCGAACCCTATGCTGGACCGCGAAGACTTTCCCTATGTCGCCCGGGATGTGAGCTGGCTTCACTTCAATGCCCGGGTTCTGCAGGAGGCCGCCGACGAACGCGTTCCCCTGCTGGAGCGCCTCAAGTTTCTGGCCATTTACAGCGCCAACCTCGACGAATTCTTTCGGGTGCGCGTAGCCTCGCTGCGCAGCTTCAAGCAATTGCGCAAAAAGGCCGATCTGCGTTTTCCCGACAAGCCCAAAAAAACCCTGAAGGCCATACGCCGGCTGGTATCCGATCAGCAGGAGCAATTCGGCCAGATCTTCCGCGAGGAACTGCTGCCCGCCCTGGCCGAAGAGGGCATCTACCTGCGCGCCTCCGAAGAATATTCCGATGCCCAGAAGCGCTTTGTACAGGATTTTTTTCGCGAGCAGGTGGCCCCCCTGCTGGAGGTGCAGCCCGTGGCGAAGCTGAAAGAGACGTACTTTCAAAACAAAGCCCTGTACCTGCTTTTCTCGGCCTACGGCAGTTCCCGCTATCCCGAAGACCTCTATTCGGTGAACATCCCCTCCGAGCGACTCTCGCGCTTTGTAAACCTGCCGGGCTTCGAATACCCGCACGAGTTCACCTTCCTGGACGATATCGTGCGCTGCCAGCTCGACCGGTATGCGGGCTTCCCCACGCATTGCCACGGAGCCATCAAGCTCTCGCGCGATGCCGAGTTATCCGTAGATGAAGAATACGACCAGGAACTGGTCGCCAGGATCCACGAGACCCTGGAGGAACGCGACCTGGGACTGCCCACCCGCTTTTTGTACGACAGTTCGGCCTCTGCGGAGGTCATCCAGGCCCTGCGCAAACACCTGGGCCTCAAAAAGGACGATCTCATACCCGGGGCCCGCTATCACAACTTCCACGATTTTTTTGCTTTCCCCAATCCCACGCCCAAGACCTTCCTGAAAGACGAGCCGATGCCGCCCCTGCCGCATCCGGTGCTGGAATACGCATCGGCCCTCCTTCCGGCCGTGGAGGCGGGCGACCACATCCTGCATTTTCCCTACCAGCAGTACCGCTACGTCATCGAATTGCTGGAGGAAGCCGTTGCCGATCCGTCGGTCACGCACCTGAAGATCACCCTCTACCGGATGGCCAGGCGATCGGCCCTGGCCGACGCGCTGTGCCGGGCGGCCCGCGCCGGCAAGGCGGTGGTCGTGCTGATGGAAGCCAAGGCCCGCTTCGACGAAGCCAACAACCTGTACTGGGGCAGCCAGCTGGAGCGGGCCGGCGCCACGGTGTACTACAGCTACCCCGGCCTGAAGGTACACGCCAAGACCCTGCTCATCCGCCGGAGCGGCGACCGGCCCGATCTGGCCTATTTCGGCACGGGCAACTTCAACGAAAAGACCGCCCGCCTGTACGGCGACCACGCCCTGCTCACGGCGGACCCCCGCCTCACGGCCGAGCTCGCTCAGGTGTTCGACTTTTTGGAAAAGAAGACCGAAGCGCCCCGGTTTCGCCACCTGCTCGTATCGCCCTTCACGCTGCGCGACCGCTTTACGGCGCTGGTGGATGCCGAGATCGAACGGGCCCGCTCCGGGCAGGAGGCGTACATGATCCTGAAAATGAACAGCCTGGAGGACAAGCGCATGATCGCCAAGCTGTACGAAGCCGACCGGGCCGGCGTGCGCGTACAGCTCATCGTGCGCGGCATCTGCGGCCTGGTGCCCGGCCTGAAGGGCTGGAGCGAGCGCATCGAGGCCGTCAGCATCCTGGACCGCTTCCTGGAGCACGCCCGCGTGTTCATCTTCGGCAACGGGGGCGAGGAGTGTATGTACCTGGGCTCGGCCGACTGGATGACCCGCAACCTGGACCGCCGGGTGGAAGTGGCCTTTCCCATATTCGACGCAGAGGTGCAGCGGGAAATCCGCCACCTCATCGACCTGCAGCTCAAGGACAACCAAAAGGCCCGCTGCCACAGCCCGGATTTCGACAATGCCTACCGCCGGCCCCGCGAGGGCGAGCCGCCGGTGCGCGCACAGGCCGACACGTACAGCTACCTCCGGTCTCGCCTGCCGGCCGGGCAGATCGTTCCGGAAACGGGTTCTTAAACGGGTATTCGTAAAAAATTAGCATTTTTACGCGCTCAACTACCCCGAAAGCCCGCCAGAATTACCGACTCAAAACCCTACCGCATGAACCGCCTTCGGGACTGGCTCTTTCGCCAGGTACACACCAAGAATCTCGTGTACAACACCTGCTGGGAAGATCCGCGCTGCGATCGCATTCTCATGGAGATGCAACCCGACAGCGAGGTGGTGATGATCACCAGCGCCGGCTGCAACGCCCTCGACTACCTGCTGGACGATCCGGCGGCCGTCCACTGCGTGGACATGAACCCCCGGCAGAACGCCCTGCTGCAACTCAAGCTGTCCGTCTTTCAGCACGCTTCCTTCGAGGAGCTGTTCGGATTGTTCGGCCGGGGGGCTTATCCGCAGGCCCAGGCGCTGTACCGGGATGCCCTGCGGATGAATCTGCCCGATTACGCCCGCGACTTTTGGGACAAGAACCTGCGCTACTTCAGCGGCACCGGCCTGCGCAAGACCTTCTACCACTACAGCACCTCGGGCGCTTTCGCCTGGCTGACCCAGCAGTACCTCCAAGCCCGCAAGCGCCCGTACGCGCAGCTGGCTCCGCACTTCCAACCCACCACACTGCCCCGCCCCCACGCCACACACTCCGCCATCACACACCGCGCGCACACGGGCCCCGTCGCACGGATCACAACACGCCCTGCAC
>JAJDFU010000532.1 GCA_020528935.1 Saprospiraceae bacterium
CGGCTGTCAACTCCCACGGCAGCCATGTAACGGGCACCGTGGTGGGCCTGGACCGCCTCAACCGCGACACCATCGGCGTAGCTTTCAACGGCATGTGGATGGGCGGCCCCTCCAACCTGGGTTCCCCCTCGCCCAACCCCACCTTTCAGGGCCTGCTGGACAACCTGCAGTGGGCGCTGGACCCCGACGGCGATCCCCAAACGGCCGACGACATCCCGGACGTGATCAACAACTCCTGGACCAGCGGCCCGATCGATTGCGCTTTTCAGCGCTCGCTCTACGAAGACCTGTTTGCCTCCTACGATGCCCTGGGTATTGCGGTGGTCTTTTCGGCCGGCAACAGCGGCCCCGGTCCCTCCACCATAACTTCGCCCAAATTCCTCTTTCTGGACTCCATCAACATATTTGCGGTGGGCAACGTGGATGCCAACTTTTCCGACATCGTCATCAACCCCGGATCCAGCCGGGGACCCTCGCCCTGCGACGGCACCGATCAGGAACGCATCAAGCCGGAGGTCGTCGCGCCGGGTACCTTCATCCGCTCTGCCGTCCAGGGCGGTGGCTACAGCTTCTTTACCGGCACCTCCATGGCGGCGCCGCATACGGCAGGGGCGGTATTGCTTCTCAAAGAGGCCTTCCCCTTTTTACCCGGCAAGGAGCTGCTCAACGCGCTCTACCAATCGGCGGTGGACCTGGGGCCCCCGGGCGAGGAAAACATTTACGGGCGCGGCTTGATCGACGTCTTCGCCGCTTATCAGTATCTCATTCAGCAGGGGCATACCCCCGTTCCGCCGGTGGATCGCTCCCGCGACGTGCTCCTCCTGGATGCCGCACTGTCGTTTATCAACTGTAAGGGAGCCGTACCGCTTCGCCTGCTGGTGGAAAACGGAGGCGAGGATACTCTGCAAACCCTGGATGTGCAATTCCTTGCCCGCCTCGGCGATTTGCGCGACACCTCCGTCGCTACCTGGGAAGGCGAACTGGCCCCCGGTGCCCGGCAATGGCTGGACCTGGAGGAGCTGACCGCTCCGGTAGGTGAGCAAATCGAGGTGCAGATCGCCATTTCAAATCCCAACGGCCAACCCGATCCGCGCCATTTCAACAACAAGCTGAAAGAACGCATCCTGGTGCTGGATACCGAAAAGGTCGCTGCCGGACCGACCGAAGGAACTCAGGCCTGCAGCGGAAGCACAGTGCTGCTGGAGAGCGCCCTGGAGGTCCCCGGCACCATCCGCTGGTACGAGCAGTTAAGCGGAGGAGCCCCCATAGCCGAAGGCCGCTCCGTATTGCTCGACGTGCCGGCCGGCCAAAGCGACCTGACCGTCTATGCGGAAACCGAATTCCGGGCTCCGGCCGGCAAACCCATGCCCGCTGAGGACGCCTCCATTCTGACCACCCGCGGAGGACTCACCTTCGACTGCATCAACCCCTTCGTTCTGCGATCCGTAAAGGTCTATGCCGATGAGGGTGGAAACCGACTGCTGCGACTCCGCATTCCCGGATCCGGCGTGGTCAATAAAGTGGTCAACGTGCCCGGGCCAGGTGAACACCGCATCCCTCTGGATATCGAGATCGAGCCGGGAACGGACTATGAGCTTACCTTCTTCAGCGGAAAAGGCCTGCGTGCCGATCAGCGCCCCGGGCAGACCAGGTACCCCTACCTGGTGCCGGGAGTGGTCTCGATCACGGGCAGTACGGTGAGCCAGAATTTATACTTATACTTTTACGATTGGGAGATCGAGTACATCGATCCCTGTGGCCGGACGCAGGTCTCCGTGAATATCGACGATGCCGAGGCGGCTCCCGAAGCGGCCTTCACTCCTTCGGATACCCTGATCGATCTGGCCCTGGGCGGGCAGGTCACCTTCACGGATGCCTCCGCGGGTGCCGCGGGCTGGTCCTGGGACTTTGGCGACGGCAACACCAGCACCGAGCAAAGCCCCACGCACACCTTCACCGATGAGGGCATATATACGGTTTCCCTGAAGGCATTCAATGCACCGGGTTGTACGGATGTTGCCCAGGAAGTCGTGGAGGTGGTCCGAACGTCAGCTACGCAGGGGCTGGAGCCGCTGGACGACATCGTACGCGTCTTCCCCAATCCCACGACCGGAATGGTGCAGGTGCGCATCGTCAAACCGCTTGAGGGCCGGACCAGGCTGCGGGTGGTGGACATGCTGGGGCGCCAGGTGATGCCCGAACGGCAGCTCCCCGCCGGCGAGCAGCGGTTCGACCTGGACCTCAGCGCGCTGTCCGAAGGCACCTATACCCTCATCCTGCAATCCGCCGAAGGACGGGCCGTGAAGCGGATACTGCGGATGTAGAAGCCATCTCCATACTATCCTTTGGGTGGAAAATTCGGTGAATTTTCCGGGTTGAGCAGGCTAGTCCACCAGGAAGAGGGCGTTGCAGAACAGCAGTTTGCCGCTTTCCCAAAATCCGCGGAACAGGGGGTCGTCCACCAGGTAGATCAGGTGGCCGGCCCCGCGGTCCACGACGCCCGCCACCAGGGTCTGGGGGAGTTTCTGCTTCACCTCCGCGCCGACAAAGCCGAGGTAGAAGGGCTCTTCTTCCAGATAGGCTACGTTCCAGCCCTCTTCCAGGAGCGCCACGGGCCGGTCCCAGTTCTTCAGGGTAAAATAGGGGTCGGGCAGGCCGAACGCCAGGGGATGAGTGGGATCCATGCCGGTGCGGAAGATCGCGCCGGAGATGCGGCTGGAAATGCTGGCCCGGCTGGCCTCGCCGTAGCGCAGCGGCCACTCTTCCTCCAGGGGGCCGGGTTGGGCCTGCTCCGCCTGGCGCAGCCCGAAGAACGGATGTCCTTCCAGGGAGGACAGTGCCCTTCCGATCGCAAGGAGCCTGCCGCCCTCGCGCACCCAGGCTTTCAGCGGCTCCAACTGCTCTTCGCTCCAGTCGTAGCGCCCCTCCGGCAAAATGAGCAGGTCGAACTGATCGAAATCCAGCTCGTCCGGCCGTGCGGTGGGCAGTATGTGAACGGGTATATCGAGTTCCGTTTCCATGAGGTGCCACACCTGGCCCATGCTTCCGGCGCGGACTTCCTCCCCGCTGAGCAGGGCAATCCGCAGCTGCGTCAGCAGCCGGAAAGCCTCCGAGCCCAGATCCGGGCCCGAGGGCGTCTGGCCGGAAAACACCGGAACGAGCTCGGCCGCCCAGGGGGCCAGCAACTGCTGCAGGGGAAGCTTGCGATTGTCGGCGCGGGTGATCAGCAGGCTACCCGGCGGCCAATTTCTCCCGGCGGCGGATAGGGGAACTTCGGCCACCCGTACCCGTATGCCTTGCTGTTGCAACTGGCCGAATACGGCGGCATGCCGCAGGCTGTTCCAGGGCATCAACCAACCGTAGGGCTGCTTTGTCTGATCCGCCAGGCCGGGTACGGGCGGTACGCCGCTAAACGCATCCGTCACCACGACTTTTTGTTCCAGGGCGTAGGCTTCCAGCCCGTAGGCGTAGGGCAACGACCAGGAAGTGATGTCGTAGGTGAGGGAATCCTCCAGTTCCGTAAACGGATCGAGCATTACCTGAGCCAGGATGCCGCTGGGCTGGCAGGCCGAAACGACCAGATCCGCCGGCTGCAGTTCGAAGGTTTCCTCCCGGCCGCGGGTATAGCGCCAGCCCTTCAGCCGTTGCGCCCTGGAGAGACTGCCGTAACGGATGCCGTTCCGGTCCAATACGCTCGCCAGTGCCTCGATGCGCTTCGAACCGTCGTTTTTGATCACATAGGTCTTGTAGGGGCCGGGCGGACGGGTGCGGCTGCGCTCGAAATACCGGGCCACTTCCCGCAGGATCTCCTCGCGGTGCAGGGCCGCTACCTCCACGGTGGAAAGGGCCGTAGTGAGGTGGTGGGCGATGCGGTCGGCCAGCGTGAGGGTGTCGCCGTTCTGCGTGCGAAAAGCCCGGCCGGCCAGGCTGTGGCCGCCTTGTTCGTAGGTCATGCCAATGGCCCCGTTGAAGGTCGGCCAGCTGTCGCCGTAGCTGGGATAGAGCAGGTCGAAGACCTCGCCCGTGAAATACAGCCAGCCCTTTTCGTCGAAATGGCGGGCGTGGTTGGTACCGACCACCTGCTGAAAATCGGCCTGCCAGTCGGTGATGTAGGCGTGGTAGGGATGAGCGGCCGGCGCGAAGTAGTAGGGATTTTCGGGGTATTGCTCGTGCAGGTCGGCATGGATGTGCGGCATCCACCGGTGGTATTCGGCCACCCGCCGGCGCGACTCCACCTGTGTTTGCCAGGCCCAGTCGCGGTTCAGGTCGAAGAGGTAGTGATTTACCCGGCCGCCGGGCCAGGGCTCGCGATGTTCGCGCGTAAAGGGCGAGGGATCCGGCCGCCGGCTGGCCACATTGCGGTACCAGTGCGTGTAGCGATCGTAGCCGTCGGGATTGAGGACCGGATCCAGCAGGACGACGGGGTGTTGCAGCCAGCCTGCCGCCTGCTCGTTTTCGGGATCGGCCAGTTGGTGGCGCACTGCCATGAGGGCCCCGGCGCCTGCAGCTGCCTGGCCGTGAATGCTGAAGCACAGCCCGACGATACACCGCACAAGCCGGGGCACCTACCGGCCG
>JAJDFU010000272.1 GCA_020528935.1 Saprospiraceae bacterium
TAGGCCTGGAAACCCTGGTCCGCCACTGTCTTACCCAGCAGGACATCGCCAACATGACGGGAACTTCCCGCCAGACGGTGACCTCCGTGCTCAACGAGCTCAAGCGCGACAACCTCATCTACTTCAACCGGCGAAGCATCCTCATCCGCGATCTGGATAAGCTATCCTGATCCGTTCCTCTCCTTCGCCCGGCCGCCAGGGCAGTTCGACCACCATGCCGTCCACGGCCAGACTGACGTTGGGAAAAACGGCGCGCGCTTCCCGCTCGAAGCAATCCATTTCCTGATAGCGGGAGGAAAAGTGCCCGAGCAAAAGGTGCCCTGCGCCGGCTTCGCGGGCTATGGAAGCGGCTTCCCGGGCCGTACTGTGCCCGGTGCGCCGCGCCCGTTCGGCCTGGTCACTGCAAAAGGTAGCCTCGTGATAGAGAAGGTCCACCCCTTTGATCTGTGAAACAAGCCCCGGACAAAATGCCGTATCCGTACAGAAGGCAAAGGACCGGCTGGGCTCCGGCGCCGCAGTGGCTTCCAGGCTCCGGATCCGGCGGCCATCCGGCAACTGCACATCCTGCCCCTCCTTGAGCTGTACGATCTGCGGGGGCTCCAGCTCATAGCGCTCGATCCATTCCGGCCGAATATTTCGCTGGCGCTCCTTTTCGCGCAGCAGGTAGCCACAGGTAGGAATGCGATGCAGCAGCGGAAGGCGGTACACTTCCAGTATGCGATCTGCAAAAAGCAGGCCGGAAGTTGCGGTGTCCAATTCGTGAAAACGACAGCTGAACGGCAGATCCAGGGAGCCTTCCCTGTGGTGCGCCTGTATGATCGCTTCCAGCCCGGGCGGGCTGTACACCTCCAGGTCTTCACTGCGCTGCTGAAGGGCAAAGGTCTGCAGCAGCCCGGCCAGGCCCAGCATGTGATCGCCGTGCAAATGCGAGATGAAAATGTGGCCGATGCGATGGGCGGGGAGCCCGTATTGTTGCATCCGGATCTGAGTGCCTTCTCCGCAATCGAAAAGGAAATAGCTGTTTTGGACCTGCAGGAATTGCCCCGTAGCAAAGCGCTCCGGGCTGGGGAAGGCCGAGTTGGTGCCCAGCAGAGTTAGCTTAAACGTCATAATCCCCGACCCGCCTAGTCGTTTTCCGTCTTTTTGTTTATCTCCCGTTCCAGCTCCTCCATAAACACGTAATCGACGGCTTCAGAGACGGTAGGCACCACCGTGAGCACGGTGTCCAGCTTTGATATTTCGATGAGCTTTTGCACGTTGGATGAAGCTAGGCCGGTAAGCACAAAACTGCCGAGGCTCTTCCACAAGCGGTTAGCTGTCAGAATGGCACTCAATCCTGACGAATCCACAAAGCGAACGTCCGTCAGGTCCAAAATCAGGTTCTTCACCCCTTCATTGGACAAAATGACGAACTCGGACTTCAACTTAGGGGCAACCAGCGAATTGAGGTTCTCTTCTTCCAGCTGAAGTACCGTGTATTTCTCCTGCTTGTCAACCGAATATTTCATACAACAACCCTATTCACAAATGATTCCAGGATCCAAACATTCCGTAAATGTATCAATTAACCCGGATTATTCACGGGAACCCGTGAATAATGACGATAAATGGCTGATAACCTGCTTTTTTTCAACCGCTTAGGCCAGGGGCTCCGACCCCGATCCTTGCCGCATCTTGTGTGCCCGCATGTGGCTGGGATAGTGACCGAAAGAATGAGACGGGCTCATTCGCAATGGTTTGGTTTTCAAAGCGTTGCAATTCGTCAGCCCGTTGCCCGAAAAATTCGGTGAATGTTCCGGCTTAAGCACAAGCCGGCCTGAATTTTCCGCTTCGGAGCATCTAAAACCGTATAAAAAGGTGAACCGGCCGCCAGGGCGGACAAGAGGACGGCCCGTTCACACCTGCCCGGTTTAAACAGCAAGGCTTTCTCCTGTGTTACTTAGGAAAATAATCAGGCCGCGAGGGTTTTGGGCCGGTTTTGGCACGTTTCTCTTGGTCTGAGGGGTGTGGTCCTTTTTTTAAGGGTGGTCCTTTGTAATGTTTGGATAAAAGCCCTAATATTGGTTAGAAAAGGAAAAAGTAATCAGGAATAATAATCGAAAGGTTTCGCCCAAGGTCAAACAGGTCATTTCCCGCAGCCGGGATGAGGCCGTTCAGCTGGGGCATGATTTCATCGGTACGGAGCACTTGTTGCTCGGCATTGTAGCCGAAAACAACGAATTGGCCGTGCGCGTGCTGGAATCCCTCGAAGTAGATCCCGAAGAATTGAGTCAGAGCCTGAGGGAGTCGATCCGGCGCATCCCGTCCTCGAAGACGAAACTCAACGTGGGTAATATTCCGCTCGATAAGAAGGCCGAAAAGGTGCTGAAAGTGACCTTTCTGGAGGCCAAGATGCTCAAGAGCGAAGAGATATGCCCCGAACACCTGGTGCTCTCGATCCTGAAGCACCACGACAATCCCGCTTCGCGCATCCTCAAACAGTTCGACATCGATTACGAGATCTACAAGGCGGAACTGGAGTACGTGAAGCAGGAACAAAACTTCACGCGCCCGGACGATCCGTTGGCGCAGGCTCCCTCGGAGCAGGAAGAGCCCTTCGAGGAAGAGGAGGAAAACCCCTCGGGCCGCTATCAACAGCGCAAAGGGGCCTCCAAATCGCGCACGCCGGTGCTCGACAACTTCGGCCGCGATATTACGAAGCTGGCCGAAGAGGACAAGCTCGATCCCATCATCGGCCGGGAAAACGAGATCGAACGCGTATCGCAGATCCTCAGCCGGCGCAAGAAGAACAACCCCATCCTCATCGGCGAACCCGGTGTGGGTAAGACTGCGATCGTGGAAGGCCTGGCCCTGCGCATCATTCAGCGCAAGGTATCGCGCACCCTCTTTAACAAGCGCATCGTCATGCTGGACCTGGCCGCCCTGGTGGCCGGCACCAAGTATCGCGGCCAGTTTGAAGAACGCATGAAGGCCATCATGAACGAACTGGAGAAATCCAGAGACGTCATCCTGTTCATCGACGAGATTCACACCATCGTGGGTGCCGGCGGTGCTACCGGCTCGCTGGATGCCTCCAACATCTTCAAACCGGCCCTCGCGCGCGGAGAGCTGCAGTGTATCGGTGCTTCCACCCTGGACGAATACCGCCAGCACATCGAGAAGGACGGCGCGCTCGATCGCCGTTTTCAAAAGGTAATGGTAGATCCTCCTTCGTCGGAAGAGGCTGTCCACATTCTCAACAACATCAAGCCCAAATACGAGGACTTCCACAATGTGGAATATTCGGATGAGGCCATCAAGGCCTGTGTGCACCTCAGCGACCGCTACATCAGCGATCGCTTCCTGCCCGACAAGGCCATTGATGTACTGGACGAAGTGGGCGCGCGCACCCACCTGAAGAACATTCACGTACCCAAGCACATCGAGGATCTGGAAAAGGACATCGAGGAACTGAAGGAACTCAAAAACCAGGCGGTAAAGAACCAACAGTACGAAAAGGCGGCCGACTTGCGCGACAAGGAAAGCAAGCTGTCTCGCCAGCTGGAATTCGCCAAGGTGCAGTGGGAGGAAGAAGTGAAAACCAAGCGCTATCCCGTAGACGAAGAGAACATCGCCGAGGTGGTGTCCATGATGACGGGCATCCCCGTGAAGCGCGTGGCCCAGAGCGAAAGCAAGCGCCTGGTGGGCATGCAGAAGGACCTGCAGAGCGTGGTCATTGGCCAAAACGAAGCCATCGGCAAGATCACCAAAGCCATACAGCGCAATCGGGTCGGCCTCAAGGATCCCTCCAAGCCCATCGGATCCTTCATTTTCCTGGGCCCCACCGGCGTGGGTAAAACCGAGCTGGCCAAAGCCCTGGCGCGCTACCTCTTCGATTCGGAAGATTCCCTCATCCGCATCGACATGAGCGAATACATGGAGAAATTCAGCGTGAGCCGCCTCATCGGTGCGCCTCCGGGCTATGTGGGCTACGAGGAAGGCGGCCAGCTCACGGAGCGGGTGCGTCGCAAACCCTACTCCGTCATTCTGCTCGACGAGATCGAAAAGGCTCACCCCGACGTCTACAACATTCTCTTGCAGGTACTGGACGACGGTCAGCTCACCGACGGCCTGGGCCGCCGCGTGGACTTCAAGAACACACTGATCATCATGACCTCCAATATCGGGGTCCGTCAACTCAAGGATTTCGGTCAGGGCGTTGGCTTCGAAACCAAGGCCCGGCAAACGCAGTCGGAAGACTATTCCAAGAGCGTGATCCAAAATGCGCTGAAGCGCACCTTCTCGCCGGAATTCCTCAACCGCATTGACGATGTGATCATCTTTAACAGCCTGGGGCAGGAGGAGATCTTCCAGATCATCGACATCACGCTGAAAGACCTCTACAAGCGCCTGGACGGCATGGGCTACGAGTTGCAGCTCACCGAGGAGGCCAAAAAGTTCGTGGCCGAAAAAGGCTTCGATCCGCAATTTGGTGCCCGCCCGCTGCACCGGGCCATCCAGAAATATCTGGAAGACCCCCTGGCCGAGTACATCCTCAACGAAAACCCGCCCGAAGGAACTACCCT
>JAJDFU010000291.1 GCA_020528935.1 Saprospiraceae bacterium
TTTGGGGCCGGGGGTGGAATTCGCCAGTGGGGAAACGTTTTTCCTCACTCGTGTAGGTAGAGAGTATGTAGCCGAACTGCCCAAAGAATGGGAGATCCTGGCCAGCCTGATCTACGACGCCAAGTGGAACGCCTACGATAGCTTTATTTTAGGTATAGGTGTTGGCAAAGCCTTCGGTCATGGAAAGGCAAGGCAATAGACCAGCTTTTGCCGTTGGGGGCTTACCGCTCCTTTTCTTCCTGTTGGCCGTTTTTACATCCGAAGCGCAGGACGCCAATTACTGGACCCAACAATACGGGGCCTACTCCAATTTGCTGGGCGGTTCGGTGATCGGCAGCGCATCCGACCTTTCGGCCGTGTACTACAATCCCGGCCGCCTCAGCATCAACGACACCAGCGCTTTCATCATCAGCGCCAAAGCCTACCAGTACCGGGTGATCGTGGTGGAAAACGCCTCCGGCGACGGCAGTCGCGTCAGCAATCCCTTCATCAGCGGCTCGCCCGACCTGGTGGCCGGCAATCTGCCCGTGAAAAAGCTCTTCGGCCGCTCCTGCCGGATGGCCTATTCCTTTCTGCAGCGCTACCAGGGCGAATTCGACGTGGTGGGGCGCAATGCCTTCCGGGCCGATGTGCTGCCTGATCAGAACGGCGCAGAATTCTTTGCCGCAGAAGCCAAATTCGAGTACAAGGTCAACGACTTCTGGGCGGGCGTCACCTGGTCCACAGCCCTGTCGCCACGCTGGGGCGTAGGCATTACCCAGTTTGTCTCGGTTCGCAGCCAGCGCTGGGATCAGCGAATCTTGTACGAGGCCTTGATCCAGAACGGAAATACGGCTACTGCCAACCGCTTTCAGGACATGCGGTACAACGCCTACAGCCTGGTGTGGCGCCTGGGCCTGTCGGGCAATCTGGGTCCCTGGCGCCTGGGCCTGTCGGTCACCACGCCTTATGTGCGCCTTTTCGGCAACGGCAATGTGTTGTACAACGAGCTTATCGCCGGGGGGGATCAAACCGACGACCTGCTGGTGGCCGATCAGCAACTCAAGCAAAAAGCGCGCTGGCGAAGCCCCTGGTCGGTCGGGCTGGGAGGCAGCCTGGATATCAGCTCCAGCGCCCGCATTCACCTCAGCGCAGAATGGTTTGCTCCCGTACAGGGGTACGACCTCATCGATACGGAACCCTTCACCGGCCAATCGAACGATGCCACCTATGTCCATCGCGTGTTCGCCAGCCGCGAGATGGTGCTCAACGGGTCGGTGGGCGTGGAGTTCAGCCCGGAAAACCGCTTCCGGTACTACGGCTCCTTCGCCACGGATTTTTCCGCCGTTCCCCAATCCACTACAGCATCCGTCTTTGCTCCCATCGGGGCCGATCTCTACCATTTGGGCGCCGGCACCTCGGCCAGGCTGGGGCGCGTCGATCTCAACCTGGGGCTCGTGTTCTCCTTCGGAGCTTCCGACATTCCGCCTTTTACCAGCGTGTACGTTCCGCCAGGCTGGGGCCTGGATTCGGAAAACGTAGCGCGCATTCGCGTACAACGTATTAAGCTTATTTTTGGATTGACCCTAATTTGATTCGTTCACGTAAAAAACCCAACATCATGACCCATTCACTTTTCATCTTCAGACCGGCCTTGTTGTTCGTCGGCCTCTTTTTGCTCACCACTTCACTGATCGCCCAGACGACCATTAAGGAAGAAGCCGATCTGATCAAAGAGATCTGGGGCAAGGAAAAGAAAGCCCTGGTGGATGCCTACATGGAATTTTCCCCGGCCGAAGCCGATGCTTTCTGGCCGGTCTACGAGGAGTACAGCCAGAAAAGCCGCGAACTCACGGCCGAACGCATCCGCGTGCTCAACCACTACGGAAATAATTACGGCAAGTTTACCGGCGAAGATGCCGACCTGATGGTGAAGACGGTCCTGGACAACCAGGCTGCGGTGGCCAAGCTGCAGAAGAAATACTACAAGAAATTCAAGAAAGCCGTCGATCCGGTACGGGCCGCCCAGTTCCTGCAAATGGAACGCTACCTGCAATCGTCCGTCTGGCAGGCCATAAACAACAACATCCCGTTTATCGGCGAACTGGAAAAAAGCCGGATGTAGGAGGGCCGTCAGCAGCAGCCCGTCCGGATGCGATTGCCTTGGCAGGCTTTTGATGATCCGGGCCGGCCTCCTTTTCCCGCATCTCGCTCAAAGCCTCTGGAGCTCCGGCACCAGGGGCTTTAGCATTTGGATCAGTTCGGGAAGGCCTGAACCGCTAACGTTCAATCCCAGCCAGTCGCCGACCTGCCTGTACCAGCCTGTGGGCACCGGCCCGCACCGGCGGAGGTTGAACAGGGCTTCGGCCCCTTCCGATTTGGAGAGTTTCCCGCCATGCCGGTCCAGCAGCAGGGGATGATGCCAGAAGAGCGCACGGCCAAAGGCCGGGGCGTTCAACAGGCCGGCCAGAAACACCTGGGCTGCCGTGGAAGGGCGAAGGTCCTCACCCCGCACAATAAAGTTGATGCCGGCATCCAGGTCGTCGGCCAGGGAGGCGATCTGATAGGCGGGAAGGCCGTTTTTCTGTTTCACCACGAAGTCGCCCATAGCCTGGTACAGATCGATTTGCCGTTCGCCCTGTCTCCATTCGGCAAAGGTGACTCGACGGGTCTCGGGTACCCGCACCCGCCAGGCCAGTCCGGGCCGGTCCAGGGGCAGGCCGCGCTCGCGGCAGGTGCCGGGGTAGCGGCCATCGGGCGAGCGCTCGCGGATCTGGCGCCGGCTGCAGCTGCAGGCATATACCTGTCCGGTTTCAGCCAGCTGGTCCAGCCATTGCCGGTACCGGCTCAGCCGCAAGTGCTGTGAGTGATGCTGCAGGAAGTCCTCGCTGTTCCGGGGCCCGCGGTCGGGCCGGATACCCAGCCAGGTCAGGGATTCGAACAGGTCATCCAGGTACACGCGGCGCCGGCGGGCCTTGTCCAGGTCGTCGATGCGCAGCCCGAGCGAGCCTTCTGCTGCCCGGGCCAGTGCGGCTGTGGCAAGGAAGGACAGCGCATTCCCGTGGTGCAGGTAACCGCTGGGGGTAGGTGCGATGCGGGTGCGGAGCATGCAGGTTGAATTTTCGCGTGCTGCGGTTTTCCGGGTAGATCAGCCCCTTCCCGCCTTCTGAAGATGCTCACTTGCGAGGCTTCTTGTACAGGGGCACCGTACTGCAGGCTTCGCCATACATGATGCTTTTGGCATGGGGGCGCAGGCGGCGGGTGAGCTCAACGTAAGCCGAGGCGGGCACGGGTTTGTCGCTGCACCCTTTGATGATGACGCGTTCGCCCTCGTAATTCGAAGGGTCGATCGCTCCGAGGGCGCGCTGGTAGGCGCTGCGGTAGTAGTCCTCCACCGTACCCTGGAAAATGCCGGCCGCATAGGGAGTGGCATACACCGTCACCAGCATGTAAGCCCACACGGGAATGATGGCATCGGTTGAGCAGAAAACGGCCAGGACTTTGTCCTGGTACTGGCTCCAATCGTGGGCTTTCACAGCTGCGCGAAAGTCCTTTTCCTTCAGCAGGAGCTCTTTGAACAAATAGTCCTTGAGATCAAAGGGCACGACCTCTTCCGGGGGAAAATAGTCTTCCAGGTTGATGGTGATGAGGCCCGATTGGGCCACGCGATTGACGAGTGGTTTTTCCTGACTCATTCTTCTTCTTCTTTAGCGGGTTGGGCAGGCGGATTGCCGGCCACGGCCTGCTCTTCGATGGGCGCCTGCTCGCCGATCTGCTGTTCGGGCTCCTTGAAGTCTTTGGGTTTGGGCAGGTCGTCCAGGCTTTTGAGCCCGAAGTAATCCATGAACTTTTCGCTGGTGCCGTACAGCAGCGGCCGGCCGGGGCCTTCGCTGCGCCCTGTTATGGAAACAAGCTCTTTTTCCAATAGTTTTTGCACGGCATAGTCGCAATTCACCCCGCGGATGCGCTCCATTTCGCTCTTGGTCACCGGCTGTTTATAGGCGATGATAGAAAGCGTCTCCAGGGCCGAGCGCGACAGGCGCTTGCGCGTGGTCTGCTTGAGGTAGGTACCCACCGTGGGGTGGAATGCCGGTTTGGTGAGGAGCTGATAGCCGCCGGCGATTTCCGCCAACTCGATCGCTGAATCGGACTGGGCGTACTGCGCGCGCAACTGATCGACGGCTTCGAGCAGGTCTTCCTTTTTCAGGGGCGTGCCGAACACCTCCTCCAGGCAGTTCTTGATCTCCTTCAGGCTCACCGGCGTATCGGCGGCGAAGATCAGGCTTTCGATATGGGGTGCGAGCTGGTTCATGGCGCTAAAGGTACGCATTTTGCCTACTGGAGAGGCGGCAGGCAGTCGAGCTCCAGGCTGTCGGTCAGGTCCCGGATCAGGCGGCGGTAGGTCACCAGGTTGTGGAAGGGGTTGGCCGCGGGCTTTTGATCCTGGTGAAAAATGTGCACCAGGCCGTCGCTCTGGCGCAGCTGCTGGGCCCCCTCCAAAAAACAGGCCAGATCGCCCTCCCTGCTGCCGGGGTGCAAGCTGCGGTGTTTGTCCAGGGCGCGTTGGCGCAGGCGCTGCAATTGCTGAACCGTAGGAGCGTTCAGCTCCAGGCGGCTGATGGCCGGCTGTTGCTCCAGGTAGGACACCCGAAACTCGTCGCCCTGCTTCAGCATGTATCCCCAGCGCCGGAAGAGCGCATCGTCGCTGGCCTGGCCTGTGTAGCGCTCGCCGGAAGGCAGGCTAAAGCGGTATTCCAGCTCGCCGGAGCGCACATCGACCAAACGCGTGATGCGGGCAGTAGCGGGCAGGTACACCGGCGCCACCATCATCTCGGACTTGCGGGCCCGGTCCAGCCGGTCCATGCCCAGCCCGAAAAGCGCTGCGGCAAGGATAAGCCCGCCAAAGAAAAGGATGGTCTGGCGCAGGTACTGTTTATTCCTGCGCTTGCGCGCCCGGTTGCGGGGGGTGTCCACTTCCTTGTCGATGTCGAAAAAATAGAACATGCGGTCCGCTCTCCGCTCCAGGCGAATGCGGCAAAATTCCTCTTCGATGAAAAAAGGATATTCCTTGGAGTCCCGCACACTGAAATCCACTGCAAGGATCTTGGCATTGAGGTGGATGAGCAAATGGCCGGTTTGGGTACTGTGGTAGAGCCCGACCTGGTACTTTTTGCCGGTATCGCCCACATATGTCCAGTGAAATTGCGCCAAGAGTCTGCATTTAGGCGGCCAGGCAGGCAAAGCTCAATCCATCCGGCCGTGTAAAAAGTACAACAATTTGGGTAAAGGGGAAAGTTGGTCATTGACCAGCTTTGGCCTAACTTTAACACAAATCGCAATAAACGTCCTAACCATGATCTACGAATTCAATGGCTACCGTCCGGTAGTGCATCCTTCGTCTTTCGTCCATCCACAAGCTTCTGTCATCGGCAATGTCATCATCGGCCGCAAGGTGTATGTGGGGCCGGGTGCTGCCATTCGCGGCGATTGGGGCGAGGTGCTCATCGAAGACGGTTGTAACGTGCAGGAGAACTGCGTCATCCACATGTTTCCCGGCCTGCCGGTACATCTGCATCCAAATGCGCACATCGGCCATGGGGCCGTCCTTCACGGGGTTACCGTGGGACGCAACAGCCTCATCGGCATGAATGCCGTACTCATGGATAATGTCCAGGTCGGCAAAGAATGCATTGTAGGCGCCCTGTCGTTCATCAAAGCCGAGGAGCGCATTCCGGACCGGAGCCTGGTGGTGGGCAACCCGGCGCGCATCGTCAGGGAAGTCAGCGACGAGATGATCGCCTGGAAAAGGGAGGGCACCCAGCTGTACCAGCAGTTGCCGGCCCAATGCCACGAAAGCCTCCGCCCCTGCCAGCCCCTTACCGAAGTGCCCGACCAGCGGCCCAAGCAAGCCGCGACCTTTGCGCCCTGGAAGCAGCTGCAGGCTGTGGAACAGTAGGATTGGCCGGGGAGTAAAAAGCCGTTATTTTTAGGAGGGGAGAACGCACATTCGTGCGTTTGCCCAATCAAATCCGTATGCATGAAACTCCACAACTACGTTCGCGGAGAATGGGTTCCGCACGAAGGTGACGGCCTGCCTCAGTACGATGCCGTCACCGGTGAGCTCATTGCCACCTGCGGCTCCGAAGGGCTCGACTACGCCGCCATGATGGACTATGCCCGCCGCACGGGCGGTCCTGCCCTTCGCCGCATGACCTTCCAGCAGCGCGGCCTCATGCTCAAAAAGCTGGCCCTGCACCTGTACGGCCTGCGCAAGAAATACTATCCCCTCAGCTACCGCACCGGGGCCACCAAGGGCGACAGCTGGATCGATATCGACGGCGGCATAGGCACGCTCTTCGCCTACGCCAGCCTGCGGCGAAAATTTCCCGACAAGCCCTACTACGTGGACGGCGAAGCCGTTTCCCTCTCCAAAGAAGGCACCTTTATCGGCCACCACATCATGGTGCCCAAACACGGGGTGGTCATCCACATCAATGCCTTCAATTTCCCCATCTGGGGCATGCTGGAGAAATTGTCTGTCAACCTCCTGGCCGGAATGCCGGCCATCGTGAAGCCCTCGGAAGTGACCTCCTACCTCACGGAAGCCATGGTGCGCGATATCGTCGCCTCGAAGATCCTTCCCGAAGGCGCGCTCCAGCTGGTGTGCGGCACGGGGGTCGGCATTCTGGAACCGGTTACCTCCCAGGACGTGGTCACCTTTACGGGCTCGGCCTCCACCGGGCGCATGCTCAAGACCCAGCCCGGCATCATCGAGAATTCGGTGCCGTTCAATATGGAGGCCGCCAGCCCCAACGCGGCCGTGCTGGCCGAAGAAGCCGGCACCGGCACCCCCACCTTCGACCTGGTCATCAGGGAGGTGCAGCGGGACATGACCGCCCAGGACGGCCAACAATGCAACGCCCTCCGGCGCCTACTCGTACCGGCAACAATCCGGGACAACGTACAGATCCCCCTGGCGCCACGACTGGGCCAGACCACGCACGGACATCCGCAGGAAGAAGGCGTGCGAATGGGCGCGCTGGCCAGCAGAGCACAGGTGGAAGAGGTAAAACGCCGCATCGAAGAGCTCCGGCACAGCTCCACCCTGGTGTACGGCAAACCGGACGATTTTGAGGTGATCGGAGCGGATCGCAACAAAGGCGCCTTCCTGCCGCCGCTGGTCTTCCGCAACGACGATCCCTTCCGGGGGCAGGAAAGCCACACGGTGGAGGCCTTCGGTCCGGTGAGCACCCTCATGCCCTACCGCGATCTGGAGGAAGCCATCCAGCTGGCCAACATGGGCAAAGGCTCGCTGGTAAGTACCGTCGCTACGGCTGATCCCGGCTTTGCCCGCACCTACGTCATGGAGTCCGCCCCCTACCACGGCCGCATCCTCATCCTCAATGAGGAAAGCGCTCCCGAGAGCACGGGACATGGCTCGCCCATGCCTCTGCTCACCCACGGCGGGCCGGGCCGCGCCGGCGGCGGCGAGGAGATGGGTGGCGTGCGCGGCGTGAAGCACTACCTGCAGCGCACTGCCATTCAGGGGCATCCCAGCATGATCACCGCCGTAACGGATGTGTACCAGGTAGGCGGCGAACGGCGCGAGGCAGATACCCACCCCTTCCGCAAACATTTTGAAGAACTGGAGGTAGGCGAAACCGTAACCACCCACAAGCATACCGTCACGGAGGCGGATATCGCGAATTTCGCCAATGTGAGCGGCGACAACTTCTATGCACACATGGACGCCACTTCCCTGGAGGGCACCATCTTCGAGCAGCGGGTAGCCCACGGCTACTTCGTACTGTCCAAGGCGGCCGGCCTGTTCGTAGACCCTAAAAAAGGACCGGTCCTGCTCAACTACGGACTGGAAGAGTGCCGCTTTACCAAGCCGGTATATCCCGGCATGACCATAGGCGTAAAACTGACGGTGAAAGAAAAGGTGAACCAGGAAAAAAAGGACGAGGACGACATTGCCAAGGGCATCGTCAAATGGCTGGTGGACGTGTACGACGAGACCGGGGAGACGGTGGCCATTGCCACCATTCTCACCATGGTGAAAAAGCGGGATCAGTCCGAAAAGCCGGCCGTGTAAGCATCGGGTCGAACCTCCAGGTGGTACTTGCGTTGATATTGGGTAACCTACAGCCATGCGCATTTTACTCACCGGAGCTACCGGCTACATAGGCAAGCGACTGTTGCCCGTACTGCTGGATCAAGGGCATGAGGTCATCGCCTGTGTGCGCGATGCGCAAACCTACGCGGCCGATCTGCCGGAAGACTGGACCGTAGAGCTCTTCGAGCACGATTTTCTGGATCCGGTGCCGGAAGATGAGGGTGTACCCTTCGATTTCGAGGTGGCCTATTTTCTCATCCACTCCATGTCGGCCTCGGTAGGCAAGTTCGAGTCCCTGGAGGAGAAGACGGCCCGCCACTTCCGCGACTATGCGGAGCGCGCCGGAGCCAAACAGATCATCTACCTCACCGGCATGGTGAACAGCGACGAGCTCTCGCGCCACCTGGAGTCGCGCCTTCAGGTGGAACGCATTCTGGCAGCGGGAAACGTCCCGCTCACGGCCCTGCGCGCCGGCATCGTAGTCGGTTCGGGCAGTGCCTCTTTTGAAATCATACGGGATCTGGTAGAAAAGCTGCCTGTTATGGTGGCCCCCCGCTGGGTGAATACCCGCTGCGAGCCCATTGGCATCCGCAACGTCATCCAGTTTCTGACCGGGGTTTTGCTCCGCGAAGACTGCTACGACCAAAACTTCGACATCGGCTGCGGCGAGGTCTTGTCCTACAAGGACATGCTGCTCGGCTATGCCGAGGTGCGGGGCCTGCGGCGGTGGATCTTCACGGTGCCTGTCATGACGCCCCGGCTGTCGAGCTACTGGCTGTATTTCGTGACCTCCACTACCTATGAGCTGGCCGTCAACCTGGTGGATAGCATGAAGATAGACGTGGTGGCCCGCGACCATCGCCTGGCCGGGATGCTGGGCATCCAACTCATTCCCTACCGGGAAGCGGTGGCCTTGGCCTTCGCCAGGATCGAGCAGAACATGGTCGTTTCCAGCTGGAAGGATTCTCTCATTTCCAGCTCGGATCAGAGCAATCTCCAGAAGTACATGCAGGTGCCGGAGTACGGCTGCTTCCGGGACCGGAAACGCCTGCCGATCGAACACCAGCCGGAAGATCAGGTTTGGGAAAACGTTCGGGCCATCGGCGGCGAGCGCGGCTGGTACTACGCCAATGCCCTCTGGCGCTTCCGCGGCCTGCTGGACAAGCTGGTGGGCGGCATCGGCCTGCGGCGCGGGCGCACCCACCCGGAACGCATCCACCCCGGCGACGCCCTGGACTTCTGGCGGGTACTGGTGGCGGATGAGCAAGAGCGCCGCCTGCTGCTGTATGCCGAAATGAAACTGCCGGGCGAGGCCTGGCTGGAATTCCGCATTCTCCACCGGGAGGGCAAGTCCTGGCTGCAGCAGGAAGCGACCTTTCGGCCGTTCGGCCTAATGGGTCGCCTGTACTGGTATCTGGTCGCACCCTTTCACTACCTGGTATTCAACGGGATGATCCGCCGCATTGAACAATACCCCGGGGGCGAGCTGCAAATGAAAGAAACGGGGTAGCAGTCTGCGGATCTATGCCGGTTAAAAAATAAAAAATTGCAGGCTATTTTATTTCTTAAGCGCGTAAGCACGGTTTTCCTGCCGCTGAGGAATAGGACTTTCCTGCCTGCCGTATTACCTGCCGAAGCAGAAGTGACGGAGGTGGCAGTCGCGGAAAAAGAGCAAAACAGGGAGTAAACCCCTCCCGCACGCACAAAACGAATCACATGACCCAAACGGACAAACAAGGCGGTGTACTGACAGCCGTTGAGGGCGGCATAGGTACCATTGAATTTTTTCATCCATCGCACAACGCGCTGCCCAGCGATGTGCTGGCCGACCTGGCCCAGGCCATCGAAGCCATGGGCCAAAACGAAGCGGCTCGCGTGATCGTGCTCAAGAGCGGGGGCGATCGCACCTTTTGCGCCGGCGCCAGCTTCGACGAACTGATCGCCATCGAGGATTTCGAGACCGGCAAGCGCTTTTTCATGGGCTTTGCCCGCGTGATCAACGCGATGCGCAAGTGCCCGAAATTCATCATCGGCCGCGTGCAGGGCAAGGCCGTGGGCGGTGGCGTGGGCGTAGCTGCCGCCACCGACTACTGCCTGGCTACCCGCTATGCCGACGTGAAGCTGAGCGAGCTGGCCATCGGTATCGGTCCGTTCGTGGTGGGCCCGGCCGTGGAGCGCAAAATCGGCACCTCGGCCATGACCCAGCTGGCCGTGGATGCCACGCGCTGGCAGCGAGCCCACTGGGCCCGGGAAAAAGGCCTGTACGCCCAGGTGTACGACGAGGCCGATCAGCTGGACAGCGCCGTGCAGGCATTGGCCGAAAAACTGGCCGCCTCCAATCCCGAGGCCATGCGCCTGCTCAAACGGGCTTTCTGGGAAGGAACCGACCACTGGGACGAGCTCCTGGAAGAGCGGGCCGCCAGGAGCGGAAAACTGGTACTGGGCCAATTTACCCGCCAAGCGATCGAACGATTCAAACAAAAAGCCGGATGAGCAAACCGAGCGATTTTCTGGAACCCGGCGAAGGCATGGACTGGCAGCATCCCGAGGTGCTGGCCTATGCACAGCGCGTGGCGAAAGGCCGGACCGAAGCGGAGGAAAAAGCCACAGCCATCTTTTACGCCGTGCGCGATGGCTGGCGCTACAACCCCTACAATTTCAGCTTCCGGGCCGAAACCCTTCGGGCCAGCCACGTGCTGCGACGGGAGGAAGGCCATTGCCTCGACAAGGGAATCCTCATGACTGCCCTGCTGCGGGCCGCGGGCATTCCCGCGCGCTTGTGCCTGGCCAAGGTCCGCAACCACATTGCGGCCGAACGCATGATCCAGGCTTTCGGAACCGATGAACTGGTACCCCACGGGTATGTGGAAGTCCTGCTCGGGGGGCGCTGGCTCAAGGTGACCCCGGCCTTCAATCGCGCCTTGTGTGAGCGCCTCGATGTGGAACCCCTCGAATTTGACGGCACCTCGGATGCCCTCTTCCAGCAATTCGACCGCAAGGGCCGGGTGTTTATGGACTACCTGGAGGAGTACGGTCATTTTCAGGATGTGCCGTTCCAACGCATATACCAACTCATGCGGGAACATTACCCGCATATTTTCACCGACGATCTGGACCTGAGCCGCGAGCGCCTCCTACAGCTCACCGCTCAGCGAAATGCATAAAGCCTGACCAATGCTCAAGACCCAAACCGCCATTTCCAGGGACATCCTGCGGGCCGGCTTTCAAAAGATGGCCACCGCCAAAGCCATGGCCGAACTGTACGAAGCGCACATCAATATCGTGTCCAAGTACGTACACGCCACCTCCCGCGGGCACGAGGCCATCCAACTGGCCCTGGGCATGCAGCTGCTGCCCCAGGACTACGTGGCTCCCTATTACCGCGACGATTCCATACTGCTGGGAATAGGCATGAGCCCGTACGACCTCATGCTGCAGCTACTGGCCAAACGCGACGACCCCTTCAGCGGGGGGCGCACCTATTATTCGCATCCCAGCCTGCGCGAAGAGGACAAGCCCAAGATCCCCCATCAGTCCAGCGCCACCGGGATGCAGGCCATCCCCACTACGGGTGTGGCCATGGGCATGCAATACCAAGAGCAACAAGGCCTGGTGAGCTACGCATCAGCCGGCGAGCAGCCCGTGGCCGTCTGTTCCCTGGGTGATGCCTCCATCACGGAAGGCGAAGTGTCGGAGGCCTTCCAGATGGCCGTACTGAAGAAGCTGCCCATTCTCTATCTGGTACAGGACAACGGCTGGGACATCTCCGCCACAGCCGAAGAGACCCGGGCCCAGAATGCGGCCGAATACGCGCAAGGCTTCAAGGGGCTCGATG
>JAJDFU010000346.1 GCA_020528935.1 Saprospiraceae bacterium
CCCCGGGCGGTCCTGCGGTCCGCGAAGCGCCCAACGCAAAAACTGTGAGGGCCAAAAACCAAAGGGTTAGCGATTTCATGATCTTTTTTTTTACCAACTACCAACTACCAACTACCAACTACCGATAATAATACCCCAGCCGAATCACCGCCTGGTTGTAGCGGTGCACCAGCTCCAGGTAGGCCAGCTCGTTTTCCAGGGCCAGGTCCAACAGTTGGTAGTAGCGGAAGAAATCCACCTCGCCCGAATCCAGGAGCTGCTCGCCCAGGCGGCGCAATTCCCGGGCTTGTTCCAGCAAGTCATTGCCCTGGGCCTGCAGGCGGTCGTACAGGGCCGATGCCTGATCGAGCGCGGCCCGGCGATCTTGATCCAGTCGAAGGCCGGTCTGCCGGAGCTCCTGCTGCCGGATCTCCTGCTGCAGTACGGCCTGTTGTTGCCGGGCTTTGGCCGGCTTCTGGAACAGGGGTACGCTCACTTCCAGCAGGCCGCCCTGCAGGTAGAAATTGGGGCGAATGCTTTGAAAAAAGTAACCCACGCCCCATTCGGGCCGCCGGTTCATGCGCGCCACTTCTCTGGCTTGCCCGGCTACCTCTATCGCCTGGCGGGAGCGATCCAGCGGGGCGGTTTCCAGCAGGCTGGTGTCCGGGAAGGGCAGGGGCGGCATGCGCCCGTCCGGAGGCCGGAAATTCCCGCGCAGCTGGGCGGTAGCCAGCAATTCGGCCCGGGCCTGGCGAACGGCATTTTGCTGATTGGTGCGTTCCACTTCCAGTTGCTGCAGGCGGCTTTGGGTGAGCACCAGGCCCACCCGGTCGCCTTCGCCGGCATCCAGTTGTTGCCGGCTTCGCGCCAGCACCCCCGCATACAAGTCGGCTTGCGCTTGCAGCAGCCCGCGCCGGTCGGCCTCATACCACCAGCGGTACCACTGTCCGGCGGCATCCCGCTGCAGGCGGAGGGCGAGCAGGCGCCGGTCCTGGCCGGCCAGGGCGGCTTCGGCCTCGGCCAGGGCCCGCCGCCGCTTGTTCACAAAGGGCTGCCCGATGGGCTGCACCAGATTGAGGCGGTAGTCTACCAAGGGGGTGTTGATCTGGCCGAATTCGCCGGCTATCCGGGTGGGCGGCACCTGCCGGGGCACTTCGCTTTCCCAGTAGGCTATGTCCGCGCGAAGTTCGGCGGCAGCCAGCTCGGGATGGCGTGCGTCCAGATGGGCGAGTACCGAATCCAGGGTGAGCACAGGCTGAGCGGCAGCGGGAAGCCCGCCGGCCACGAGCAATCCAAGCAGCAAAAGAGTGGCCGGCAGCTTTCGCCAGGACCGGTTGACCAACTGGTAAAGCACAGGCAGAATGAAAAGGGTGAGCAAGGTGGCCGTGAGCAGCCCGCCGATGACCACCGTAGCCAGCGGGCGCTGCACCTCGGCTCCGTTGCTGGTGGAGGTCGCCATGGGCAGAAAGCCCAGGATAGTCGTCGTTGCGGTCATCAGTACGGGCCGCAGGCGGTCGCGGCTGCCCTGCAGGATGATATTCTGAAGCTCCTGCCCGGGATTCTTCTCCTGCAATTGATTGAAGCGGCTGATGAGTACGATGCCGTTGAGCACGGCCACGCCGAACAGGGCGATGAAGCCCACGCCGGCAGAAATGCTGAAGGGCATGCCCCGCAGCCAAAGGGCCAACACGCCGCCGATGGCCGCCATAGGGATAGCCGTAATGATGAGCAGGGCGTATTTGAAGGTTCCGAAGGTGAAATACAGCAGAATGAAGATGAGGCCCAGCGAAATGGGTACGGCCAGCCCCAGGCGCTTGCGGGCGGCCTCCAGGTTCTCGAAATCGCCGCCGTAACTGATGGAATAGCCGGGCGGCAGCGTCAGGCCTTCGGCCAGGGTTTGCTGTACCTCGGCCACCAGACCCGCCAGGTCGCGCCCGCGCACGTTGATGCCGACGTTTATCCGGCGGCGCGCATTCTCGCGGCTGATCTGCATGGGCCCCTCCACATACTGTACGCTGGCCACTTCGCTGAGGGGTACGGGCTGGCCGGCAGCCCCGGTAGCGTAGAGTTGGGCGAGGTTGAGCTCCTGCCGCCAGCGTTCGTCCAGGCGGAGGACCAGCTCGAAGCGCCGCTCGTTCTCGAACACGTAGCCCGTGGGTTCTCCGGCAAAAGCCGCCCGGATGATGCGGTTGAGGTCGGCGATGTGCAGGCCGTGCTCGGCCATGCGCTCGCGCTTGTAACGCACCACCAGCTGCTGCAGCCCCTCGGTTTGCTCCACCCGCACATCGGCGGCGCCGGGGATGGGGGCAATGAGCGCCGCAGCCTCATCGGCCAGTGCCTTGAGGTGTTGCGGGTCTTCGCCAAAGATCTTCACGGCCACATCGGATTTGGAGCCGGACAGCAGCTCGTTGAAGCGCAGCTCGATGGGCTGGGTGAATTCAAACTCGGCAGCCGGTACCACGGCCAGCGCTTTTTTCATGCTGTCTACCAGGGCTTCGCGGGTGGAAGCCGTGGTCCAGTGGGCTTTTTCCTTCATAAGGATCATGATGTCGGCATCTTCAATGGCCATGGGATCAGTGGGTACTTCGGCTGTGCCGATCTTGGATACTACGTGCTCCACTTCCGGGAAGTGCTCCAGCAGGATGCGCTCGGCCCGACTGCTGCTCGCGATGCTCTGTTGCAGGGAACTGCCGGGCGGGATGGTCATCTGCATGGCCAGGTCGCCTTCCTCCAGGGTGGGGATGAATTCAGCACCCAGGCGGCTGAATATGCCGATCGCTCCGGCCAGCAGGGCCACCGCCAGGCCGAGGGCCAGCCACGGGCGGCGAAGTGATGCCCCCAGAGCCGGGCGATACGCCCGCTTGAGGCCGTTCATGAGGCGGTCCGAAAAATTGGGTTCGTCCGGGATGCGGCGCGACAGCAGCAGGGCGGAGGCCGCCGGCACGTAGGTCAGCGATAGGATCAGGGCGCCCAGCAGCACGAAACTGAAGGTGAGCGCCATGGGGCGGAACATCTTCCCCTCGATGCCGGTGAGGGTGATGATGGGTACGAAAACCACCAGAATGATGAACACCCCAAACACGGCCGAGCGGAACACCCGGGCCGAAGACGAGATGATGACCTCGTCCATCTGTTGGCGGCTGAGCACCCGGCCGCCATGGTAGGCCACCAGGGCGTGCAATACGCCCTCCACGATGATCACGGCCCCGTCCACGACGATGCCGAAGTCGATGGCGCCCAGCGACATGAGGTTGGCCGTAAGGCCGGTGGCATTCATGAGAATGAGCGCAAAAAGCATGGCCAGCGGAATGATGGAGGCCACGATGAGGGCGCCGCGCCAGTTGCCCAGCAGGAGGAAGAGCACGACGATCACGATGAGTCCGCCCTCCAGGAGGTTGTTGCGCACGGTGCGTATGGTTTTGCCCACCAGCACCGAGCGGTCCAGGTAGGGATAGAGCTCCACGCCCTCCGGCAGGGAGGCTTTGACCTGCTCGATGCGCTCGTGCACCTTTTCGGTGGCGGCGGAGGAGTTGGCCCCCTTGAGCATGAGGGTGATGCCACCCACGGCTTCGCCCTGCCCGTCCATGGTCATGGCACCGTATCGCTTGGGAGCCCCCAGCTGTACCCGGCCCAGGTCGCGGATGAGCACGGGAATGCCCCGGCGGGTAACCACGGCGATCTGTTCGATGTCCTTGAGGTCCTGCACTAGCCCTTCGGTGCGGATGTAGTAGGCGTTGGTCTCTTTCTCGATGTAGCTGCCGCCGCTGTTCTGGTTGTTCTCTTCCAGGGCGGTGTACACCTGGCCAATCGTGATCTCCTGGGCCTGCAGCAGCTGCGGGTCCAGGGCCACCTCGTACTGTTTGAGGTAGCCGCCGAAGCTGCTCACCTCCACGATGCCCTCGATGCCCGCCAACTGGCGCTTCACGATCCAGTCCTGGATGGTGCGCAATTCCATGGGGCCGTACCGGTGCTCATAGCCGGGCTCGGGGCGCAATACGTACTGGTAGATCTCGCCCAGCCCGGTGGTGATGGGCATGAGCTGAGGGGTGCCCAGGTTCCCGGGGATCTCGGCCTCGGCCTGCGCGATCTGCTCTTTCACGTACTGGCGGGCTTCCAGGATGGGGACGCGATCCTCAAAAACGACGGTGACCACCGACAGGCCGAAGCGCGAAATGGAGCGCACCTCGATGACGTCGGGGATGTTGGCCATGGCCACCTCCACCGGGTAGGTAATGAACTGCTCCACCTCCTGCGGGGCCAGGTAGGCCGACGTGGTCACGATCTGGACCTGGTTGTTGGTGATGTCCGGCACGGCATCGATAGGCAGGGTCCGCAAGGCCAGGATACCGGCCCCGATGAGGCCCAGTACGCCGACGCTGACCAGTAGCTTTTGCCGTACGGCAAAGCGGATAATGCGTTCGATCATATACACTCAGTTGCACCTGCCGGCATTTCGGCAGGCATGGCGAAAAAAGCGAAAACGGAAAAGAGGATGGAGAACGGATCAGCAGGAAGGCGGATGGAAGATGCTGGTCACCAGCTCAATGGGGACCCACCACTCGCCGCTGTCG
>JAJDFU010000228.1:0-2415 GCA_020528935.1 Saprospiraceae bacterium
CGAGCCATGACGTAGCGCAGTCGCGCAAGTCATGGTGGTGACAGGCTTTCGCCTCCTCACCATCCGGGTAGGGCCACGAAGTGAGTTTGGGTGTGGGGGTGAGGTGTGGGTGTGGGTGTGAGTGTGGGTGTGAGTGTGGGGGTGCAGCATCTCATCTCACGAAATTCTTCCGTATTTTTCCGGAAAAAGCATGCGATACCTTGTTTCCATTCTATTGCTGGGCCTGAATCTGGCCGTGTTTTCCTGCAGCGACGACGAGCCCGATCAACCCCTGGGCGAGCTGATCGTAGAGATCGATGGACGGGAGTTCCGCTCTACCGCCATCGAGGCGACGATGGTCGTCTCGGCGGGGGTGGGTGTGAAGAACCTGACGATCATTGCTACAGAAGAAAACGAGGAGATCACCCTGATCCTACAGCAGCTCAGCGCAGATGTGACCGATGCCTGCCTGCCCCTGGCGGATTACAGCAACACCAACCCCCAGCGCACAGCCGGCCTGGACTATACCGTGGACGGCAATAAGCAGGGCGTACTTCAAACCCTGGAGGTGAACGTCACCCGCTGCAATACCGCCCAGAATCGCATCGACGGCAACTTCACCGCCAATGTACAAACGGCCACCGGCGAGATCGACTTCGCCAACGGCCGTTTCGTCAATGTGCTGTTTCAGGTGCAGCAGTAGATCGCTCTCGCTATGGATATACGATGTGAAAGATGGAATGCCTGACAGCAGGGTGCCAACTTCTTTCTAGTACATCACTTTGCTGAGACTGGTGATTACGCCGGCGAGGCGAACGCTGTCCCAAATGCGGGCTTCGTCGCAACCGAGGTCGAGCAGGGACTTTTCATGGGCCGTCACGCACATTTCGCAGCCGTTCACGGCGGAAATGGCCAGGCTGAGAAGCTCGAAGAATTCCTTGCCCATCACCGGCTTCATCATGATGTTCATCTTGATGCGCATGGGGCTTTGATCGTACTTCTCTTTTTTGGCAAAGTGGCGAAAGCGGTAGGTCACGTTGTTGGCGGCCAGCAGAGAGGCGCAGGCCACGGCTTCAGCGATCTCCCCGGCCGTGGCTTCCCGGGCCCGGGCCAGCTCCGCGAAGTAGCGCTTCAGCACCTCATTGCGCCCGTTGGCAGCTACGCACAAGGCCAGCAGGGCCGTTTCCTTTTCGCTCAGGTGCTCGCTCTGGAGCACGTTCTTGAGGTTCACCTTCAGGTCTTTCAGCCAGCGCGACTGGCCCTCGGCCAGCAGATCCAGGCTGTAGGTGGAATCGTTTTCCGTCAGGCCCAGCTGTTCCAGCAGGGCGCTGCGGGTATCGGTGGTCATGTCGAACATGAGAATGGTTTTTTTCCGTGTGAAAAAAAGGGAAAGCGAAGATCGCTCCGGCGACCTCCGCTTTGAGCATTTTGACAAGGGAACCGCTCCTTAGGCTACCTGCAGGGTCGCTTCGCCTTTCTCCCAGTTGCAGGGGCAAAGCTCGTCGGTCTGCAGGGCGTCGAGTACGCGGATCACCTCTTTCACGTTGCGGCCGACGTTGAGGTCGTACACGCTCACCCAGCGGATTATGCCCTGGGGGTCGATGATGAAGGTGGCGCGATAGGCGACTTTCTCGTTGCCCTCCAGAATGCCGAGCTCTTCGGCCAGGCTCTTGCTGGTATCGGCCAGCATGGGGAACTGCAGGTCGCGCAGGTCCTCGTGATTTTTGCGCCAGGCCAGGTGTACGAATTCGGAATCCGTGCTGGCGCCGATGAGGCGCGTGTCGCGATCGCGGAAGTCGTCCACGTGCTTGTTGAACTCGGCGATCTCCGTGGGGCATACAAAGGTGAAATCCTTCGGCCACCAGAACATGACGGTCCACTCATTGTCGTCGTTCTCGAGCAGGTCGGAACTCAATTCGATGAACTCTTTTCCCTTTTCCAGGGAAACGACGGCATTCTTATTAAAGGCGGGGAATTTTTCGCCTACCGTGATGAGTTTTTGCGTGGTCATGGTATTCGTTTTATGGTTACACTTACGATTTTGCACGTTCAAAATTAGCCATACAGCCGTTTAGAATTCATTCAATCTTTTTATCTTATCTTCGAAAAAATCAATAAACAGCGGGCATTTGGAACCTCTACATCGGCAGCCAATTTTAATTCTGGTTTTTCAGAAAAAAATGAAACAAGCTGCTTTACCTGCATTTCAGCTTGTCATATTCATGTCTTTATTGGCCGGAGCTTCTAGTTTGCCGAACAATGGCTTGCGGTTGCCGGCAAACCGATCGAATCCTATGCAGGGCGGCGAGCCAAACCGGAACTTTGATTCCTTATTTGATTAAATGCAAATTCCTTGACCCTAAAGACCGCTCACCCACACCACACCCCAACAGAAATAAAAACGCAGCGAGGGCACATTTCCCCACTTTTCCCAAA
>JAJDFU010000228.1:2425-4549 GCA_020528935.1 Saprospiraceae bacterium
TTTTTCAGTTGGTCTGTTGCTTGTGTTGTGGGGTCGGGGTTTGTAGTTTGCCGGACAGTGGTGGGCGGTGGCCGGCAAACCGAGCTAGTGCTATGCAGGGTGGCGAGCCAAACCGGATATTGTATTCATGAGTTGCGTAAATGCTAATTCCTTTATCCTAAAGAACGCGTACCATGACCCTAACCCAAATGGAATATATCGTGGCGGTGGATGCTTTCCGCAGCTTTGCCAAAGCGGCCCTCCACTGCAACGTCACCCAGCCCACCCTGAGCACGCAGGTGAAAAAGCTGGAGGACGAATTGGGGGTTCAGCTCTTCGACCGTTCCAAGAAGCCGGTACTTACCACCGAGATCGGGACGGTAGTGGTCAACCAGGCCCGCAAAGCCCTGCAGGAGGCCCGGCAGGTGCAGGAGTTGATCGACCTGGAAAAGGGGCTGATGAAGGGGGAGCTGCGCATCGGCATCATCCCCACGCTCAGTCCGTACTTGCTGCCGCTGTTCATCCTGAAGTTCATGCACCAATACCCCGAGGTGGAGGTGGTGATCGAAGAGCTGATGAGCGAGCAGATCATACAGCGCCTGGAGACCGATCAATTGGATGCGGGCATTCTGGTGACCCCCCTGCACCGAAACGGCCTGGTGGAGAAGCCGCTGTTCTACGAGTTGTTCGTGGTGTACATGTCCACCAACCACCCGCTGAGCAGCCGCCGCACCATCGATTTTGACGAACTGGACCTCAGCGAGATGTGGCTGCTCAAGGAGGGGCATTGTTTCCGCAATCAGGTGATCAACATCTGCCGGGAGGATCTGGACGAGCTCGGCCCCCGCCTGCGCTTTGAGAGCGGCAGCCTGGAGACCCTGCGCCGCATCGTGGAGCAGCAATACGGCTACACGCTCCTGCCCGAACTGGCCACCCTGGATATGGACAGCGCGCAGTACCAGCACATACGCCACTTCAAGAACCCGCAACCCGTCCGGGAGGTCAGTCTGGTGCTGCGCCGCAGCCAGATCAAGGCCCGCCTGATCGAGGCCCTGGAAACGGAAATCCTTGAAAATGTGCCGGAGATCCTGAAAAACCCGGAGCGGGGCCGGCGGATCGAGTGGATGGAGCGCTGAGCGCCCTTACCGCAGCTCAAACTCGATATCGCGAAAAGAGCCGGTGAGGGTGCGTCCGTCTCCCAATGCAGCGGAGAACACCCCGCTCATCAATTGCTCGCCGCAGTGGGTGAGTACCACCTCGCACTGGTCGGCAAACAAGGTCGTATCCAGCCCCTGCCACTGGATGAAGGCTGCATAGCGCAGGGTATCGCCGCAGAAATAGGTGCGCAGGGGCATGCAATCCACCGAAAGGTCGGATTCGTATTCCAGGGCAGACACGATAAGCGCATTGCCTCCATCCACCGTGGCTGCCCCACAGGAGAAGAACTTGCGGTCCCGGAAGCTCGTATCCCGGATACGCGCTCCGCTGCCCGGCAGGCGAAAGGGCTCTCCGTCCAGGCGAAACTCGAGAAAGCCGGGCTGGGCGGTGGGGTTCAGCGATTCGCCCTCCAGTTGGCAGGCCCAGCTGCCGCCCAGCAAAAGGATCACCCCGCATGCGCACATCCAGGAAGTGGTGTTCATAGGCCGTACAGGCTTTGGTAAAAGGATCTTAAACGATAGTTCTGCATCATGAGCCGAAGAAAGTTGTTCCCCGTTCGGTATACCACTTAAAGATACGGCTCCTTTGCCGATCTGCACAGCTTTTCGGCCCCGGTGCGACTATCCCTCGCTGCCCCGGTAGTATCCCCAAAATTTCCGAATTTACAGCCCGCTTATGCAGCTCACCACCCTGGACTGGTCTATCGTGTTCGCCTTTTTCCTGCTGATCCTGGGCATCGGCCTGTGGGCCTCGCGCTCGGCGGGCAAGAGCTACCAGGAGTTCTTCCTCTCCGGCCGGCACATGCCCTGGTGGTTGCTGGGCGTGAGCCGGGTGGCCACTCCCTCTTCGTCCGCAACCACCCACCTGGTGACCGCCATCGTGCGCAAGACCGGCGTACCCGGCCACCGGCTGTGACGGGCAGTCCTGCCCACGGGTATGCCCCCCGACTGCGCATAGCCCACACTGCGCCGCGGACACGCAGGCACC
>JAJDFU010000459.1 GCA_020528935.1 Saprospiraceae bacterium
GGTCTACGCCATGTAGCTGGCCGCCAACCGCAGCGTCCTGAGCGATGTGAGCGATTCGGTAGATCAATGTGAAAAGCCGCCGGGAACCGTCATCAAACAGGTCCCGCCGCCCGAAAGCCGTGTAAAGAAAAACCGCACCATCTATCTGGTCATCAACCGAAAAAGCCCGCCCAAGGTCGCCCTACCCGACCTCTCGGGGAGTGATGATTTTCAGGTGTACTGCGACTACCTCAAGCGCCTGAACATCGAATGTATCGTGAAAGACCGGGTGTACCACGGCCGCCTGGAGCCCAATACCATACTGCATTTTTACTACGAGGGTCGCAAGATCACGGCCTCCCAGTTGAAGCGCGGTGTGGAAGTTCCCCGGGGTGCCACCCTGGAGTTTGTGATTACCGAACGGCAGACCAACACGGTGCCTATCCCCAATCTGATCTGTACGGGCTATGCCGAGGCGGAGTTCGTGATCACCAACAGCCAGCTGGCTGTGGGGGCCGTGTACGGCGGGGTGGACGATCCCGGCACGGCCTATGTGTACCGGCAGGAGCCGGCCTACCTGGAGGGCAAACAGGTACCCATAGGTACACAGATCAATTTGTACATTCAGCAAAACCGCCCGGAAAACTGTCCGGCCGGAGAAGGGTTTCTTCCCGAAGAGGAGGACCGGTAAACGGCTGCAGAACACGCGCCGGTTTTGAAAATGCAATGCCATGGAAGACATCACCGTACGGGAACTCAAATCCAAAATGGAGAGCGGGGCGGAAGTCGTCCTGATCGACGTGCGCGAGCCGCACGAGCACGAGGCCTTCAACATAGGCGGGCGCCTCATTCCCCTGGGGCAGGTACCCAGAACGCTGTCCGAGCTGAGCCGCCACAAGGAAGAAGAAGTGGTGGTGTATTGCCGCAGTGGCCGGCGGAGTGCCACTGCGCAGGGCCTCCTGCAGCAAGCCGGTTTTAAGAACGTGCGAAACCTGCTCGGCGGGGTGCTGGCCTGGCAGGATGCCTTCGGATCCGATCAGCGCTGAGCGGATGCGCTCCGCTTCTCCAGTACGAAGGCATCTACATATGCCTGCGTCTCCAGGCGGTTGGCCAGTTCCTGCGCATCGGCGTAATCCACAAAGCGATCCACGAGTACGACGGCGTAAGCGCCCCGGTTGAAGAGCACGACCTGAGCGTTGTTGTACCCCTTGCTGCGCAAATGGCGGGCCTGGTTTTCGGCATTGTGCCGGTATTCAAAGGAGCCCGCCAGCACGAGGTAATCGCCATAGGTGTTGGGCGGCAGGGTTTCCTCATCGACCGTGAACCCGCTGCCCGGCGAATCGTCGTAGGGCTCGGGCTGGGCAGGGGGAACGTAATCGGATACGGCGCCCGTATCGTATTCGTACAGGTCGCCGCCGTCTTCGGGCGTATCGTAGTAATCCGTCTCCGGCAGCGCGTTCTGATTGTCGTACTGCTCCTGGATATCGGAAGGCTCCGATCCGTCGTCCTGGTAGAGTTTGTACAGTTGGTACCCCAGAACCCCCAAAGCCAGCAGAAGGATAACGACGATGACAATGGTAGTGGTGTCAATTCTCGACATAGTGTTTCGCGTTTGGCTTAGAACTCCGGATAAAGATAATTTAAAAATAAAGACAGCAGCTGCTAGTCCAGCTCAATGCGCAGCCCGTCGTAGCCCAGATGCACGCCGGCCGGCAGTTCGGCCTCCACATCGGCGTGAAAACCCATGCGATGGCTGAGATGGGTGAGATAGGTGCGCCCGGGATTCAGCCAGTCGATCAGGTCCAATGCCTCATCCAGGCTGAGGTGGGAGTGGTGGGGTTTCCGGTGCAGGGCGCTGAGCACCAGACAGCGAAGGCCCTCCAGCTTGGTCATCTCCTCGGGGGCGATGGTGCGCACATCGGTCATATAGGCAAAATCCCCTATGCGGAAGCCCAGCACCGGCATGCGGCCGTGCATGGCCTCCACGGGTACGATGGAAAGCGCTCCGATCTGCAGGGGCTGGTCTTTGGACAGCGGAAGCAGCTCGACCCGGGGCGCTCCGGGATAGGGGTTCTCTTCGAACACGTAGGCGAAGCGCTTGCGAAATTCAGCCCTCACCGGCTCGGTGGCGTAGACCGGCATGTCACTCCAGGTAAGGAAATTGAAAGGACGCACATCGTCCAGTCCGATGATGTGGTCGTTGTGCTGATGGGTCACCAGGATGCCGTCCAGTTCGGTGATGCCGTTGGCCAGCATCTGCTGGCGGAAATCGGGGCCGCAGTCGATGGCCAGAGCCGTTTCGCCGCAACGCAGGTAGGCTGCCGTGCGCAGCCGCCGGTCGCGCGGATCGACCGAGTGGCAAACGGGGCAGGTGCATCCGATGACCGGAATGCCCTGCGAGGTGCCCGTGCCCAACAGGATCACTTCGATGACTCCTCCGTTTTGGCGTCGGCCTGCTCGAGGGCTTTGCGATACAGCTCCCGGCTCTTAGCGGATAATTGCTCGTCCTCCACCTCCAGCGAAGCCAGAATATCCATCAGGGTTTGTACGCGGGCCTGGGTATCGAAAAACTTGCTGATCACGGCAATTTTCTGGTCTTGTACCATGCAATAGCCCGATTGGAAATTGCCTTTTTCATAACGCACCTTATATTGCAGTTCCTCCATCAGGCTTTCGAGCTTCTGCAAGGTGTACTTGGTGTATTTGAGCATATGGCTTGCGCGTGATGAACAGCCAATTTCGAAAAAAAAGTCCATTTCAACCCGCGAGGTGGAGGATGCGGGGCAACAACTCGAAGCAAAATGAAGCGGATCGTTCAACGAGTCATAGGGGTGGTGTTGCTGTCAGGCATTGCCCTGAGCGGATGGGGCCAGCAGGAAGATCGACAGCGGCGTTTCGTCGCCGCGCCCATCGTGGGCTTCAACATGTCGCAAATTGACGGCGACGATCTATTCGGCTACCGCAAGATCGGCCTGGCGGCCGGTGCCCGCGTATCGGCCATTCTGGCACCGCGCTGGCGGCTGGCCATGGAAATACAGTTTTTACAGCAGGGCAGCCGAAGGGGTAAGAACGAAGCGGCCGGCCTGGACCGCATCCAGCTCAACACCGTAGAAGTCCCGTTCTTGGTTCAATTTCTGGAGTGGAAATTCCAGATCAACGCCGGCGTTACTTATTCCCGGGTGATCAATTACGAGATTACCGATGTATTCGGCGCCGAGGTCACCGACGATTTCGAGTACACTTCCGACCTCTTCTTTATTGCGGGCGGCATTACCTTCATGTTCACCGATCGGCTTGGGGTTGACCTGCGGTTGTCGCGCGCCCTCACCAACCTCAACGCACAGGAGGGCGCCGGCACGCTCATCAGCCGAAACATCACCGTTCGAGCATTGTACGAATTCTGAACACATGAACTTTCGACTTTTTCTGTTAGGGCTGTGTACAAGCCTGCTTTTGGGCTGCCGGCCCCCGGAACAACAGACCGAAGATCGCACAACGGAACAGCCAGCCTCCCAGGCCGAGCCGGCACCCAGCCTGTCGCCGGAGCGGATCGCCGACCTGGCCCGGCGCTGCGATTTCGTCGACTACGTGTTCTACTACGCCAACTTTTCCCTGAGCCAGGACGAACCGGGAGCCGTTCGCCAAACGGTGACCTTTATCGGCCCCGGCGGCATCACCCCCGATCCCGACTGCAGGCCCATGGGCCGGATCTTCTTCCAGGAAAAAGGCGAGATCCTCCTGGAAGGCGATATGTATTTTCAGGACCACTGCCGGTATTTTCTGTTCCTGGAAAACGGAAAGCCCAAATACGCGCATGCCATGACACCGGCCGCCGTTACCTTCCTCCAACAGATCTTTCAGCGGGCCCAACAGTCGCCTTACGGCTCCTGAGTCATTGCCCAGAGGGAGGCGGCAAACGGGGATCAGCCGATCGAATCGCAAAACCTCGTATTTTGCGGCGGCAATTGTACCACTATGGCACCACTGGCAGTGATCGATCTGGGCACCAACACCTTTCACCTGCTCATCGTGGACCCCGTCGCAGGCGGTGGCTTTCGCGAACGTCTCCGCTTGCGAAAATTCGTCAAACTGGCCGAGGAAGGCATCGGATACATCGGGCCGGCGCCGTTTCGGCGGGCACTCGACACCCTGAAAGAATTCCGCCAGTTGCTCGATGAGTACGGCGTCAGGGAAGTCCGCGCCTTTGGCACAGCCGCCCTGCGCACGGCCAGCAATGGCGAAGCCCTGGTGGCCCAGGCCCGCGAAGCTACCGGCATTCCCATCCTCCTCATCAGCGGAGATGAAGAAGCCCGCCTCGTCCACCAGGGAGTAGCCCTGGCCGTACCCCTGCACGCCCGTCCCGACCTCATCATGGATATCGGGGGCGGCAGCGTGGAGTTTATCATCGCCAACCGCAATCAGGTGCTCTGGACGCAAAGCTTTCCCCTGGGCGTGGCGGTGCTCACCCAGCGATTTCACCAGTCCGATCCCATAGCGCCCCAAGAAGTGCAATACCTTCAGGCCTTCCTGCGCGAAGAACTGGCCCCGCTGTACGAGGCGCTCAAGCGCTTCCCCTGCCACCGACTCATCGGTTCTTCCGGTACCTTTGACGTCCTGGAAAACATCCTCGCCGACCCGCGTATCCATGCCCTGTACGCCACGATCCCCGTGCGCCGGTTCTACCCCCTGTACAAAAAGGTACTGAAGAGCACCCTGCAGCAACGTGTCCGTAGTGTAGGCCTCCCCCCTGTCCGGGTCGGGATGGTGGTTGTATGCTTCATTCTGCTGGAATTCGTTCTGGACATCAGCGCTGTGCACACAATCCTGATTTCCTCCTATGCCATGAAAGAAGGTATGCTGGACCGCATGCTGACTGCCGAGGCTTCTTGATTTTTAGGCTTGCCTAAAAAACTTTTAAAGGTCGACGAAAATCGCTACTTTCGCCTATTCCGGATTTTTCCCGGTATTAAGGATAAAGCGCCTCTAAAGAACATGACATTTTATCCTTAAAACCGTATAAGAAGGGGACTGGATTATTTGCAATGGTTTGGTTTTCAAAAACTTGTAAATCGTCAGGCCTTTGGGCGGAGCATTCGGTGAATTTTCCGGGCTAATTCCAAACGGAAGGTCCGCCGGTGAAGCTTCCCAGGGGAATGGATTGGATAACGGGCAACCCAACACTATGAGAATCGCAGCTTTTCTGCTTTTGCTTCTGGTTTTTCTCCTGGGCTGTGAAGGCGGCCCGGCCGATGACAAGGCCGACCGGAAGCTCCGGGTGGTAGCGACCACCGGCATGATCGCGGATCTGGCCCGGCATATCGGCGGCGACTCGGTGGAAGTTCTCGCGCTGATGGGGCCGGGAGTGGACCCCCATCTCTACAAGGCTACCCAGGGCGATCTGGGGCGGCTGCGCGCTGCCGATATTGTGCTGTACAACGGCCTTCACCTGGAAGGCAAAATGGGTGAGGTGCTGGAAAAGCTGGAGCAGATCAAAACCGTGGTGCCGGTATCGCGCGGCATCGGAGTTGACCGGCTGATCGATCATCCGGAATACGAGGGTACTTACGACCCGCACATCTGGTTTGACGTGCAGCTGTGGGCTGAGGCCCTGGATGAAGTGCTGGCCACCCTGATCGAAGCCGATCCGGCCAACCGGTCCTATTTTGAGCGCAATGCCGAGGCGTATCGCCGGGAACTGGCCGAACTGCACAAGTGGGTAAGGCAGGAGATCAAGAAAATCCCCCCCGAGCGCCGCATCCTCATCACGGCCCACGATGCTTTCAGCTACTTCGGGCGGGCCTACGACATCGAGGTGCGCGGCCTGCAGGGCATTTCCACGGTCTCGGAGTTTGGACTCAAAGACCGGGTGGACCTGATCGACTTCATTGCAGGACGGGGCATCAAAGCGGTTTTTGTAGAAACATCGGTTTCTCAAAAGAATATCCGGGCCATTGTAGAAGGCTGCCGGCAAAAAGGCCATGAGGTGCGCATCGGCGGCAGCCTCTATTCCGATGCCATGGGCGAAGCGGGCGGTCCGGCCGGCGAATACACCGGCATGGTTCGGAGCAATGTGAACACCATCGTCAACGCCCTGAACTGAACCTATGAAGATCGAAGCCAAAGATCCGGTCGTGGAGTTTCACGATCTCACCGCCTCCTACGACAAGAAGCCCGTCCTCTGGAACATCGACATGACGCTTCCGCAGGGCGCTCTGATCGGGATCATCGGTCCGAACGGAGCCGGAAAATCCACCCTGATCAAGGCGGCCATGGGCCTGCTGCCCCTGGCCTCCGGCTACGTGCGCCTCTTCGACCGGCCACTGGATGAGGTGCGCCGCCGAGTGAGCTACGTACCTCAGCGCGAAACGGTGGACTGGGACTTCCCCACCGCTGTCCTTGACGTGGTGCTCATGGGGCGCTACGGCAGGCTGGGCCTACTGGCGCGGCCGGGCAAAGCCGACAGGGAGATCGCTCGCGAATGCCTGCGCAAGGTGGGCATGGAAGCTTTTGCCAGGCGGCAGATCTCCCAACTCTCCGGCGGGCAACAGCAGCGCGTCTTCCTGGCCCGGGCTCTGGCTCAGGAAGCCGACCTCTACTTCATGGATGAGCCCTTCTCCGGCGTGGACGCAGCCACCGAATCCGCCATCCTGAGCATTCTTCAGGAAATGACCGCGCAGCAAAAAACGGTGGTCGTAGTGCATCACGACCTGCAATCGGCCGCCGAGTTTTTCGACTGGATCGTCCTGCTCAATATGCGCCTGGTAGCCTCCGGTCCCATCGAAAAGGTCTTCACGCCCGATCTGTTGCAGGAGACCTATGGCGGGAAGCTGACGGTGCTCTCCGAAGTGGGTGAGCTGGTGCGCAAGCGGCAAATCCCGAGCCGGGAAAAATATTGAAAAGGGTAGGGGCATGATTCGGAGCGGACTAAAAAAACGTTTGCAGCCTTGATGTATGGAGCGACTGATTGAATTTTTGAGCTTCCGGGATCCCAGCGTACTTTCGGTAACGATAGGGGCCATTCTGCTCACGGCTTCTTCCGCCGTGGTGGGCACCTTTACCTTTTTGAAGAAAAAAGCCCTGGTCGGGGATGCCGTGGCTCATTCCGTATTGCCGGGCATTTGCCTGGCCTTCCTGCTGTCGGGCACCAAGAATCCCATTTTCCTCATCGGCGGAGCTTTTGCCACCGGCTGGATCTCCCTGCTGCTGGTCGACAAGATCAGCATGCGCTCCAAGCTGAAAGAGGACACGGCCATTGCCCTGATCTTGTCGGTATTCTTCGGACTGGGCATTTTGCTGCTCACCTACATCCAGCACAGCGGCAATGCCGCCCAGACCGGCCTGGACTCCTTTCTCTTCGGCAAAGCGGCCGCCCTGGTTGGGCAGGATCTGTTGGTATTTGGCGTTGTGGCCGTAGTACTCCTCCTCGCGGTAACCCTTTTCTTTAAAGAGCTCAAGCTCATCGCGTTCGATCCCGCCTTTGCCCGGGCACTGGGGTTGCCGGTGTACGGGATTGACCTCCTGCTCACTACCCTTACCGTACTGGCCGTAGTGACGGGCATACAGGCCGTAGGCGTAGTGCTCATGGCGGCCATGCTCATCACCCCGGCGGCCGCGGCGCGCTTCTGGACCGACGATGCGCTGCACATGACGCTGCTTGCAGCAACCCTGGGTGCACTGTCTGGCCTGGCGGGGGCTTTCGTGAGCTATGCGGCTCCGGCCATGCCCACCGGCCCCTGGATCGTCATGGTCGTTTCTGTGCTGGCCATGCTGTCCTTCTTTTTTGCGCCCCGGCGCGGCATTGTATCCCGGTGGTTCCAACAGCGACAGCTTCAGCATACCATACTGGACGAAAACGTACTGAAGGCCCTCTATCATCTGGGTGAGGCCGACGACGATATGTTTCGGGATCGAAGCCTGGAGCAGATCATTGCCCGCCGCTTTTTTCCCCGGCGCCCCCTGCGCAGGGCTCTGCAAAGGCTTCAGCGCCGCAAGCTCGTACAACGCCGGAACGGCACCTGGCGCTTCACGAAAGCCGGCCAGCAAAAAGGCCAGCGCATGGTGCGCCTGCACCGCCTGTGGGAGCTGTACCTGTCCCGCTACCTGGAAATCGCCCCGGATCACGTGCACGAAGATGCCGAAACGATCGAGCATATCCTCACCCCCGAGCTGGAGCAGGAGCTGGCGCGCCAGCTGGACTTTCCGGAAAGGGATCCCCATCAAAGCAAAATCCCGTCCTGAGCATGGATGCGTTCTACATCATACTCACCGCTACGCTCATTGCCCTTTCCTGCGGCTTGTTGGGTTGCTTTCTCATCCTCCGCCGCATGGCTATGGTGGGCGACGCCATTTCGCATGCCGTGTTGCCGGGTATCGTGATCGCCTTTTTGGTATCGGGCACGCGCGACTCCTTCTGGATGATGGGCGGGGCGGCCCTGTTGGGTATTTTCACCACTTTTCTCATCGAGTTTTTTCACAAGCGCGCCCGACTGCAGACGGATGCGGCCATAGGCGTGACCTTCACCTGGCTGTTTGCCCTGGGCATCATTCTCATTTCGGTCTTTGCCGGCCAGGTAGACCTGGATCAGGAATGCGTCCTATACGGCGAGATCGCCTACGTGCCGCTGGACCTCTGGATAACGGAATCGGGCAAGGTATTGGGCCCGCGGGCGCTGTACATTGCCGGGCTCGTTCTATTGATCAATATTTCGTTTGTGTACGTGGGCTACAAGGAACTGCTGCTCACCACCTTCGACCCCACTTTTGCGGCCAGCATCGGCATTTCCATTTCGCTTTGGAACTACCTGCTGATGGGGGCCGTATCCATGACCACGGTGGCTTCGTTCGAGTCCGTAGGTGCCATTCTGGTCGTAGCCCTGCTGGTAGCTCCGCCGGCAACGGCCTACCTGCTCACCGACCGCTTTCCGGCTCTGCTGGCCGCCACGGCCGCTCTGGCGGTAGCCATCAGCGCGGGCGGCTACTACCTGGCCGCTTGGCTGGACGGCTCCATAGCCGGGGCCATCGTCACGGTGGCGGGAGTGCTGTTCGGGCTGGCTTTTTTGTTTGCTCCGCGCCACGGGTTGCTCACCCGGCGCTGGCGGCAGCGGCGCCAGCGGCAAGCCCTGGCCGAGGCGGCCGCCGGTTACCGGGAATAGATAGCGCTACTGTCCTTCGCTTTCGCCGGGCTTGTCGGGCATCTGGTTTTCCCGGTACAGGCGTTCGAACAGCGCTTCCACCCGGTACATCTCATCTATCGTTTCGTCCAGATAAAACGCGATATCCGGAATGCGGCGCACTTGCTTGCGGATGCGCGCGGCCAGGCCCTGTTTGAGGCGGGGGTATTCTTCCTGCAGGCTCGTGATCACGCCTTCTTTGTTGTCCGAATTATATACGCTCAGGTATATTTTGGCCAGGCTGAAATCGGGCGTCACTTTCACATTGGTCACCGTCACCATCACCTCGCTACCGTAAATGTACCCGCCTTCGCCCTGGAGCAGCATACCGAAGTTGCGCTTTACGAGTTCAGCTACCTGGCGTTGTCGCTTCGTTTCCATGGTCGTCGTAATTTCTGTGTCCTAAAATGAACAGGCCGTTGCGCTGTTGTAACTAAAGGTAACATCCGGGCTCCGGTAATTCGTTCTGTTCGGGCTCGTATTTTTGTAAAATGCCGTAGCGCCGAACGCGCGGGACTGTCGAGAGCCCGAAGGTCTTCGAACAGGGGCCTGAGCCCTGAAGGCCGGCAGCCCGGCCTCCGGTCAAAATTCGTAAGTTCACCCCATGACGGCCACCCTGGACAAGCCGCTGGAATACCTCAAGGGCGTGGGTCCCGCGCGTGCGGACTTGCTGCGCAGCGAGCTGGGCATGCACACCTGGCGCGATCTGCTGTATCACTTCCCATTGCGCTACATCGACCGCACCCAGTTTCACCGCATCGCCGACCTGCACGAGCAGAGCGGTCAGGTGCAACTCAAGGGCGTGCTGCGGCAGCTCCACACGACCGGCGGAGGCCGCAAGCGCCGGCTCATGGGGCGGGTGCGCGACGCCAGCGGCTCCCTGGAGCTGGTTTGGTTCTCCGGGCTGCGCTATCTCGAAAAGCAATTGGAGGTCGGCAAGGAGTACGTGCTCTTCGGCCGGATCAACAGCTTCAACGGCAAGCTCAGCATGCCGCATCCGGAGATGGAAGCGGCCAGCGAGCACCGCAGTAAAACCGCCACGCACTTCGCTCCGGTCTATCCCGGCACCGAAAAACTCAACCAAAAGCGGCTGGACAGCCGGGCCCGGCGCCGCATCATGCACAACCTGCTGGAGCAGATCCGGCCGGTCGACCTGCCGGAGAACCTGCCGGGCTATCTGGTGAAGCAATTCCAGCTCATGAGCCGGTACGAGGCCATGCGGGCCATTCACTTTCCGCGCAAGCCGCGCGAGCTGAATGCCGCCCGCAGCCGGCTCAAGTTTGAGGAGCTCTTCTTCCTGCAGTTGCGCCTCCTTCAGACGCGGCAACAGCGAAGGGATACCAACCGGGGTTATGTGTTTGGCCAGGTGGGCGATTTTTTCATGCGCTTCTACGAAGAAAAGCTGCCCTTCGCGCTCACCGAAGCCCAGAAGCGGGTCGTGAGAGAGATCCGCCATGACCTGGGCGAAGGCCGGCAGATGAACCGGCTGCTGCAGGGCGATGTGGGCAGTGGCAAGACCATCGTGGGATTGCTGTGCATGCTGCTGGCCCTGGACAACGGTTTCCAGGCCTGCCTGATGGCCCCTACCGAGATCCTGGCCCAGCAGCACTACCAGTCCATCACCGGTTATCTTCAGGGCATGGGGGTACGGGTGGGCTTCCTGTCCGGTACGGTCAAGGGCAAGAAGCGCAAGGAACTCCTCCGCCTGCTCAGGCAGGGCGAACTGCATATCCTCATCGGTACGCATGCGCTGATCGAGGAGCCGGTGGAATTTCACCGCCTGGGCCTGGCCATCACAGATGAGCAGCACCGCTTTGGCGTGGCCCAGCGGGCGCGCCTGTGGAAAAAAAGCCGCCCGCATCCGCCGCACGTCCTGGTGATGACGGCCACGCCCATCCCGCGCACGCTGGCCATGACCCTGTACGGCGACCTGGACGTCTCCGTCATCGACGAGCTGCCGCCCGGCCGCAAACCGGTGCAGACCGTCCACCGCACCGAGCAGCAGCGCGCGCGGGTGTTCGGCTTTATGAAGGAGGAGATCGCCAAGGGGCGGCAGGTTTACGTGGTGTATCCCCTCATCGAGGAATCCGAGACGCTGGACCTCCAAAACCTGGAGGCCGGCTATGAGGCACTCAGCCGCGAATTCCCGGGGCCCGACTACAAGATCAGCATCGTACACGGACGCATGAAGCCGGCCGACAAGGATTATGAGATGCAACGCTTCGCCCGGGGTGAAACCCAGATCATGGTCGCCACCACCGTGATCGAGGTGGGGGTGAACGTGCCCAATGCCAGCGTGATGGTGATCGAGAATACGGAGCGCTTCGGCCTGTCGCAATTGCATCAGTTGCGCGGGCGCGTGGGCCGGGGTGCCGAGCAGTCGTACTGCATCCTGATGACCGACTTCAAGATCAGCAACGAGGCGCGCGAGCGCATCGCCACCATGGTGCGCACCAACAACGGCTTCGAAATCGCCGAAGCCGACCTGCGCCTGCGCGGCCCCGGCAACATCGAGGGTACCCAGCAGAGCGGCCTGGTGCACTTTCGCATCGCCGACCTGGCCATGGACGGCAAGATCCTGCGCACCGCCCGCGATCTGGCCCGGCGCATCCTGGAAGCCGACCCCCGCCTGGAAAAACCGGAACACCAGCCCGTGTCGCTTTTTTTGGAACGAGACGAAAAGCACAAAAAAGGTTGGAGCCGGATCAGTTAA
>JAJDFU010000345.1 GCA_020528935.1 Saprospiraceae bacterium
CGGAGTACATCACCGAGGGCATGGTGTTGGTCTCTTCCAGCACCAGGTAGTTCAGCGGATGGTCGCGGCGCTTGGCCAGTTCGCTGTTCTTGTCATTGGTATCGCCAAATACGATGGCGCCCGTAGGACAGGCCGTCTGGCAGGCGGATTTCACATCGCCTTCGCGCAGCTGGCGGCCTTCGCGCTTGGCCGTGAGTTTACCTTCCTGTATGCGCTGCACGCAGAAGCTGCACTTTTCGATCACGCCGCGGGAGCGCACCGTCACATCGGGATTGAGCACCATGCGCGTGAGGTTGTCGGCGCCGAAAGGCACCTCTTCGTCGGCCACGTTGTACTCGTTGTAGCCGAAGAGATCGGCGGTAGTGTAATCCAGCCAGTTGAACCGGCGCACCTTGTAGGGGCAGTTGTTGGCACAATAGCGGGTGCCGATGCAGCGGTTGTAGGCCATCTGGTTGAGGCCCTCCCCACTGTGGTTGGTAGCCGCTACCGGACACACGTTCTCACAGGGCGCGTTGTCGCAATGCTGGCACATCATGGGCTGGTAAACGACGTTCGGGTTTTCGTAGTCGCCGTAGTAGTAGCGATCGATGCGCAGCCAGGTCATCTCGTGGTGGCGGCTCACTTCTTTTTTGCCGACCACCGGCACGTTGTTTTCCGCAATACAGGCCACCTGGCAGGCACCGCAGCCAATGCAGGCGTTGAGGTCGATGTGCATGCCCCAGTGATGACCCTGGCTGTAGTATTTTTCCTTGTATTCCTCGTAGGGATAAAGCGTGGCCTCGTTGAGGTGCGCAGCTTCCGAACGGCGCTCCTCAATGTGATGCGCCAGCTCGCCCACTTCATCCACATGCGCTTTGTAGATGATGGAGCGCTCGGTGATACCGCCCTGGTAGCCTTCGCCCAGGGTCATGGCCGTCTTTTCGTCCACATTCAGGGGCTCGCCGGTACGCTCATCCACGATGAGTTCGCCTTCCTCATTGCGGGCGGTCATGCCCATACCGTGGTGATATTGTACGCAGGCAAATTCTTTTTCGGTATCCACTTTGTCGGACACCTTTACCTCGGTGGCGTAGTACTGGGTGTTTCCGTACTCATCCACATCCATCCAGGGAAAGACATCCACGCCTACCTCGCTGCCCAGTGCGCGGCCCAGCAGGCCGGTCTTTTGGCGGCCATAGCCCATGGCCAGGGATACCGTGCCGTTCATCTGACCAAACTGACGGACGGCCGTGCAGGTCTGTTCGCGTTCTCCAACGGTTACATTCACCCGGTCGGCCTGGCCGTACAGTTCCTTGGGGTTGAGGTTCTTGAATGCCTGGAACTCGTTTCCGCCGTCCCAGCTCACGGGTATGCCCAGGTGGTTGTTCCAGGTACAGCGGTTGACCGGATCCGGCATTTCCAGCAGCCAGGGGTTGTTGGCGTACTGACCGGCAGCCATATTCACCGTCTCGTAGAAGACGATCTCGAGCTCGCTGTTCTGGGGCTTGCGCACCCGGCGGGCGGCTGCAGCTGCGTCGCCGGCAAAGGCCATTTCGATGGGCTCATCGGCCGTCTCCAGCAAACCGTCGTGCAGGGCGCTGTCCCAGAAAAGCTGGAAGGTGGCAAACTGTTGCTGTTTGGGAAAAATCGCTTCCTCCCAGTGTGCCTTCAGGTATTCGAAATAGGGCTGTTCGGCTTGCGTGTCCAGCGTTTCGCTTTCGGACCAGCGCAGCAGGCTCTCTTCGGCCTGGCGCGTACCCGGGCGCTTGAGGGACGCAAACAGCGGGGCAATTGCCGGTTGCAGCAGGCTGTACTGACCGCGTTTGGGCTCGGCATCGCCCCAGCTTTCCATGTAGTGGTGAGTGGGAGTGATGTAGTCGCAGAGCAAGGCCGTCTCGTTCGGAACGCCGCTGAAGGACACCTTGAGCGGCACCTGAGCCAAGGCTTCCGCAAATTCGCCCCCGCGGGGCGTATCGTAGGCCGGATTGGCGCCGTCCATGACGAAGAGGGCATCTACCCGGCCGTTTTTCATGTCGGCCAGCAGGTCTTGGAGGTTTTTGTCCAAACCCTGACGCTGCAAAGAGGCGTGGCGAAACTCCAGCGTCTGGCCATAGTTGCCCAGCAGCTCATTGATGGCATTTACCAGGACTTGTTCGCCCACATTGTTCGAGCCGCTCACCACCAGGCTGCGGCCCTGCTGAGCCACCAGCTCCTTGGCCACGTGCTTGAACTTGGAAGCGCGCTTGCCGTCCAGGGTGGGGCCGCTCACGCGCTGGCCGCCGGTAAGGGCGGCCACTTCGTTGTACAGGGTGACAATGGCCGCACCCTGCTCGGAAGGTTTCACCAGGATGCGATTGTCCGCGTTGGAGCCGGTGAGGCTCATATGCGCTTCCACCTGAATATGGCGCGACATTTCGGCTTGGTCCACGTCCTCGATGCGGCGGTTTTTGATGTACTGGCGGGCAAACTCGATGGGCGAGATCCAGGTGCCGAGGAAGTCGGCATCGAAACTGACGATGAGCCTGGCCTTGTCGAAATGGTAATTCGGGATGACCGCCTGGCCGAAGGACTGTTCGTTGGCTTCCAGTATGGCCGAGCTGGATACGGGATCGTACTGCAGCAACTCGGCATTGGGAAACTTCGCCTTGAAGTCCGCAATGGCTTTTTTGGCCGTAGGACTCATGAGCGTGTGGCTGAGGATCCGGATGCGGGCGTCCGGTTGCAGCTTGCCCATGATCTCTTTGTCGATCTCTTCCCAGGAAGGCCCGGTCTGGTAGCGCTTGGACGGCCGGTCGATGCGCCCCTCGTTTACGCGGTAGGGGCCATCCAGGCGGCTGGTGTCGTACAGGCTCAGCACGCTGGCCTGAGCGCGGGCGCTGGTGCCGCCGCCGGTAATGGGGCTCAGAGAGTTGCCCTCGATCTTTATGGGGCGACCTTCCCGGGTTTTGATGAGCACCGGGCAGTAATCGCCGCCTTGTACGAAGGTGGATGCGTAGTAGGTGGCTACGCCGGGCACGATAGCATCCGGCGTCCCACGGTAGGGAAGGGCATTCTTGACGGGAATGTCGCAACTGGCAGCTACGGTGGCTGCTCCAAGGCTAAATCCCAGGTATTTCAGAAAGTCGCGCCGGCTGGTTTCCACCTGATCCAGCGCAGAAGTAGTTTCTTCACCCATGACGGGCAGTTCGACAAACTCCCGATCCATTTCCCGCTGATACGCTTGTGCATCCGAGAGATCTGCTGAACCCACCCAAACACCGTTCTTATCGTTCTTCATTGTTTTTTGCTTGGTCTTGGTTTTTATCGAACTCGCTTTGCTTGTTCAAGCGGCCTGCCCCCGCGAAAGAGAGGGAGCGCATAGGCCAGATCAATAATGGCACTTCTGGCATTCCAGGCCGCCGATTTCCTCAACGGTCACTGCATCGCGTTCGCCCTTGGCCATTTCTTCGTGATAGTTCACGTAGGACTTGTAGTAGTCGTTGTCTTCAAACTGGACCTCGGTCTTGCGGTGGCAGTTGATGCACCATCCCATGCTCAAGGGAGAATACTGATAAACGACCTCCATATTTTCCACCGGCCCGTGACAGGACTGGCATTCCACCTTGCCCACGCTTACGTGCTGGGCGTGGTTGAAGTAGGCGTGATCGGGCAGGTTGTGTACGCGCACCCACTCGATGGGGCCTTGTACTTTGTCGTCGCCCCGCTCTTCGCTGGTGAGGGACTCGACAATGCCTTCCCACTGTTCGTCGGCCACGGCATCCGCCTGGCTGGCATCCCCCTCATTTTGGATGTAGGAGTCGGCGATCCACTGGCGGAAGATCTTTTCGATCTCCTCCTGCGGCATCTGCTCGTAGTTCTCGATGTACTCGTCAACGATGGGGTTGTAGCCTATGGAGGCGAAGATTTTTCCGATCTCGGCCGTGCCGTGTTCGCTGCCTACCTTAATGGCGCGGTGGCAATTCATGCAGGTGTTCGCCGCAGGAATGACGGCATGCTTGCTCCGGCGGGCACCGTCGTGGCAGTATTCGCAGTCGATCTTCTGGATGCCGGCGTGCACGGCATGGGAGAACTGAATGGGCTGTTCGGGCTCATAGCCCTGCTGGCGCCCCAGCATGATGGCGTTGTTGACCGTAGTGTAGCCACCCAGCACCACCAGGGCAAAGATCACAAAGGCAATGACTCCCTTGCTGGTCAGGATCTCCACCAGCGTCTTGCGGCGGCCGGGCTCCTTGCCCTCCTGTACCTGCAAGAGGTAGTTCATATTGCTGAGAATGCGGGCCAGCACCACCGCCAGTATGGCCAGGATGACAGCCAGCACAATGTACAACGGCGTATTGTCGCGCTGGGCAGCTACCTGCCCGCCCTCACCGGGTACGGGTGCTGCGGCCGATTCCGGCTCCTTCGTATATTGATAATCGATGTAGGCCAGCAAATTATCGATTTCCTGATCGGTCAGGTTCAGGAAATTATTCATCACCACCGGCTTCCACTCTTCCCACAATTCCACGGCACGGGGGTGACCTTCGTTGATCATGGCCTGGGAAGTGCGAATCCACCGGTAGAGGT
>JAJDFU010000244.1 GCA_020528935.1 Saprospiraceae bacterium
ATATGTGTGGATGCGTGTCGGGGAGTTCGTAAAATATTCGCGGGACACCGTGGTGTGTGTGTGGTTATCCACAGGAATGACGGGGTTGTAATCGGGATAGCGGGCATCTATGAGGCGACAGGCCAGCTGGGTGTCGCCAAACTCGAAAAAGACGTTGGAGCGATTGAACGACATCTTGACCGCTTCGCCCTCCGGCAGGATGCTGCGGAGCAGGTTGAGGCCTTTTTTCGGCACGATGAACGAGGTGCTCACATTCGACTCCATGTTGTTGAAGGTGTATTTCACCAGCTTGTGGGCATCCGTGGCGGCCAGGGTGAGCTTGCTCAGGTCTACCTGGAAATAAACACCCATCATGGCGGGGCGCAGTTCGTCGTTCGTGGCGGCAAAGATGGTTTTGTGAATGGACTGGCTGAGCGTATCGGACTGGAGCGCGATCGAGTCCATGTCGCCATCGGGCTGGGGGAGTTTGGGGAAATCTTCTCCGCTCTCCCCGGCCAGCTTGTATTTGCCGTAGGCAGAAGTGATCTCCACGCTGTGGCTGTCCTCGTCTACCAGGAAGGTTACGGGTTGCTGCGGCAGGGCCTTCAGGGTTTCCTGCAGGATGCGGGCGGGGATGGCAATGCTTCCGTCCCGGTCGGCATTGACCTCCAGGCGGGTCGTGATGGACACCTCGAGATCCGTAGCGGCAATGGTGAGTTGATTGTTCGCAATGGTGAACAGAAAATCGCCCAGGATGGGCAGGACAGGGTTGCTGGAAATGGTGCCCCCCGTGATTTGAAGGCCCTTGAGCAATTCGGCGGAGGAGATACTGAATTTCATGATACACCGGTTAGGTCGAAGGGATACGTGCTCGTCAAGAAACAAAAATAGTCTTTCTGACCTACTTTTGAGGAACGAATAATCCACAGGATGTGAGTAGTGCAACGAAGCCCGTGCTCAGGCGTTGGAAAGAAAGTAACCCGATCACTTTCGGCCTATGCTGAACCGCAGCCAACCTCCTCCCATTCACCCCATCCGGCAGCTGGAATTGCCGCGGGTGGATCACCTGCAGTTGTCCAACGGCATACCGGTAGCGGTGGTCCCGCTGGGCACGCAGGACGTATTGCGCCTGGATGTGATCTTCCTGGCGGGGCGCCCCTGGGAAGAGCATCGGCTGGCGGCCCGCGCGACCCTGGCGCTGTTGCGCGAAGGGACGAGGCAGCGCGACGAGGCCGAACTAGCCGAACATTTCGATTTTTTCGGACGCTCCCTGCGCATGCCCCCGCACCTGGAACAGGCCAACCTGGTGTTTTATACGCCGCGGCCCAATGCGGCCGAGGTTTTCCCCCTGCCCGCCGAACTGCTGGCCGAACACGCCATTCCCGAGGCCGAGCTGGAGGCGTTCAAGACCCGGCACCAGCGGCGGCTGGAGGTGGATCTTCAGAAGGTGGAAGTGGTGGGATATCGCCAGCTGACGGAGTTGCTCTACGGCCGGCAGCATCCCTACGGGTACAACAGCGATGCAGATGCTTACCGCCGGCTGCAGCCGGACTGGCTGCAAG
>JAJDFU010000207.1 GCA_020528935.1 Saprospiraceae bacterium
GTCGCAGTCCTCCCATTCGACCTCCCCGGCGTCCTCACCACTCAGGCCCAGGTTGCTGCTGGAGCGCTTCAGAGCCCGGACGGGACCGTAACCCTCCTGCACCAGGTAGCTCAGCAAGTACGATCCGATAAAGCCGTTTCCGCCGGTGACGAGGATGCGAGCAGCCATAGGTCGAACAATTGATCTGCCTCAAAGAAAAGAAAGAATGCCGGAACGGGGAGGGGTCAGCGGTCTTCTGGCCTTGCGGCCGACCTCTTTCGGGCCTCCTGTTTCAGCCGCTCAAAGCGGCTCATCAGTTCCCGGGTGACGGGGCCGGGTTGACCGTCGCCAACCGGCCGGCCGTCGATGCGCACGACGGGCATCACGCGCTTGGACGTGCCGGTAATAAAGGCCTCGCGGGCCCGGCTCAGCTCGCCGACCCGTACGGCCCGCTGCTGCACGGGCATATCCCGCCGGGCCAGGTCCAGCACGCGGGCCCGCGTAATGCCCTGGAGCACCCCGCGCTTGGGGGTCACGAGGCTCCCCTCTTCATCCACCAGCCAGAAGTTGGAGCGCACGGTTTCGCGCACGTAGCCGTGATCGTGGTAGAGGGGCTCCAGGTCGCCGGCCGCCTGCAGCAGGGGCAGCAGGCGGATGCCGTTGAGGTAGTTGGTCGTCTTGATCTCCGGGAGCTGCCGCTGGTAGCGGTTCAGCTGCAGGCCGATGCCGCGTTCGCACTTCTCGGCCGGATAGGGTACAAAAGGATGTTGCAGGATGGCCAGATGGGAGGGCCCGGGGCGGTAGCCGTCCGGCGAGTAGCCGCCGGTGAGCAGCAGGCGGATGGCGGCATGAGACTCGCCGTTGCGCTGCAGCAGTTCGGCAATGGCCCGGCGCAGTTCCCCGGTCGACAGGGGCAGGGGGAGGCCCAGCTTTCGGGCCGAGGCTAGAAAACGGGCTTCGTAGCCCTCGTAAAAGATAGGTGTGCCTTCTTCCACCAGGAAGAAATCAAATATGCCGAAGCCCCGCAACAGGCCCAGCTCGTTCAATTGGAGTACGGGCTCCTCGGCGGGGATCAGGCGATCGTTGAAGTACCAGTGCATACGTTGGGCTGTTGGATCCGTTCAGTGGGGTGAAAAAAACAGCTTTTCTTTGCCTTTTTACCCGAAATCCCTAAATTCATTTCCCCTGCCCGATGAAAACGATACGATTTTTTCCTGCCACGCACTGATTTGACTGATTGCTCTAAAAATCGCGCACACCTATGAGTTTCGAAACAAAAAACATTCGGAATGTTACCCTCCTGGGCCATTCCGGCTCCGGTAAGACCAGCCTGGCCGAATGCATGCTCTACGAATCCGGCGAGATCAGCCGCATCGGCAGCATTGACGATCAATCTACCGTTTCCGATTATTCGGAGGTCGAAAAAGAACGGGGAAGTTCCATGTTCACGAGCCTGGTACATGCCAAGTGGAAAGACTCCAAGATCAACATCATGGACACTCCCGGCCTGGCTGATTTCGTGGGCGAGTCCGTTTCTGCCCCCAAGGTAGCGGATCTGG